>NZ_JBHSHW010000018.1:0-94449 GCF_042653305.1 Paenibacillus sp. GCM10023252 | reverse complement strand
TGTTTCTTGTGTGTCGTTCGCGTTTACCTCAGCGGCGACAAGAAATAATATATCACGGATGCCTATTGCATTGCAAGTGTTTTTTATAAAATAAATGAATAAATTCTAAAAGCGTGGAAAGACCACCTTCACACTCGCATTCCTACTATAGAAGAGAGCCGTTCAGGAACGTTCCTGAACGGCTCTCTATATGGCCTATTCGCCTGCGCGCTCGCGCATATGAGGGAACAACAGGACATCACGAATGGACGGTGCGTCCGTTAGCAGCATGACTAGGCGGTCAATCCCGATACCTAGCCCGCCAGTAGGCGGCATGCCGTACTCAAGCGCGCGGATGAAGTCGTCGTCCATCTCATGCGCTTCGTCATTGCCGTGCTCGCGCTCAACGAGCTGCGATTCGAACCGCTCGCGCTGATCGATCGGGTCATTGAGCTCGGTGAATGCATTGGCATGCTCACGAGCGACGATGAACAGTTCGAAGCGGTCGGTGAAGCGGCCGTCTTTTTCGCTTTTTTTGGCCAAGGGCGAGATTGCTACAGGGTGTCCCGTAACGAACGTCGGCTGAATGAGCGTATGCTCGCAGAACTGCTCGAAGAAGGCGTTCAGAATATGGCCGAAGGTCATATGCGCCTCCACCGGAACCTTGTGCTCCTTCGCCAGGCGGTGGGCTTCCTCGTCGCTCATCTCCGCGCCGAAGTCTACTCCGGTTACTTCCTTCACCAGATCAACCATGGAGACGCGGCGCCATTCCGGCGTCAGGTCAATCTCTTGGCCCTGATACGTAATCTTCGTTGTACCGAATACCTCTTCGGCAATATGAGCGATTAGATTCTCTGTCAGAGACATAATATCGCGATAATCTGCGTAGGCTTCGTACAGCTCAATCATCGTGAACTCGGGGTTGTGACGGGTGGAGATGCCTTCATTCCGATAGACGCGGCCAATCTCGTATACCTTCTCCAGACCGCCAACGATTAGACGCTTCAGATGAAGCTCAATCGCGATCCGCATGTACAGCTGCATATCCAGCGCATTGTGATGGGTGACGAACGGACGAGCCGCAGCTCCTCCAGCTATGGAATGCAGGGTTGGCGTCTCGACCTCCAGGTACCCGCGGGAATCCAGGTAACGACGCATCGACTGGATAATCCTCGAACGGCTGATGAACGTCTGCTGAACTTCCGGGCTCACGATCAGGTCTACGTACCGCTGACGGTAGCGAAGCTCGACATCCTTCAGGCCATGGAACTTGTCCGGCAGAGGAAGCAGCGACTTCGTCAATACCTCAATATCCTTCGCCTTCACCGATACCTCGCCGGTATTGGTCTTGAAGACGACGCCGCGCACACCGACGATATCCCCGATGTCGAGCATGTCGAAGGCCGCGTACTTATTCTCTTCCACCGTATCCTTGCGCACATAGATCTGTATGCGTCCGCTCAGATCCTGAATGTGGGCGAAGGCTGCCTTGCCCATGCCCCGCTTCTGCATGATCCGGCCGGCGATGCTAACCTCGAACGCCTGCGCTTCAAGATCTTCCTTGCTTGTCTCTTCATAGGCAGTGAGCAGATCCTTCGCTTGATGGGAACGCTCGAATCGGCGGCCGAACGGATCGACCCCAAGCTCGCGCAGCCCGTCCAGCTTATCTCTGCGAATCTGCAGCAGCTCACTTAACTCTTGCTCTTGCTGTTGTTCATTGTTCTCGTGCTCCAACACCATTCATCTCCCTTAACACCACTATCATTATTCAACCATTATAGCGTAACTCCGCAACTTATCCTATATTAGCAAAAAAGCTTCCATAAGGAAGCTTAAGACCTCGCATTGGAAGAGAAGGCGATATTCGGACCCTCTCCCGCTCGAGCTTGTTGTAGTTGATATGAACCTGCAATTCCGTCATATAACGGGGGTTGCTTCCTACTTCTTATCTACTTCTTGATGTCGACGATTTTATATTGAATAATGCCGGCCGGGACGTTAACTTCAACAATAGTGCCCTTCTTCTTACCCAAGATCGCCTTGCCTACCGGGCTCTCGTTCGAGATCTTGTTCTTCAGAGGATCGGATTCCGCCGTACCCACAATAGCATACTCCATCGTATCGCCGTACTCTACATCCTCAACGGTCACGATTGAGCCGATGCTCACCGTATCGATATCAATCTCATCATTATTAATAATCCGCGCGTTGCGGAGCATCTTCTCAAGGGTAATAATACGGCCTTCAATGAAAGCCTGCTCGTTCTTCGCATCCTCGTACTCGGAGTTCTCGCTGATATCGCCGTAGCCGATCGCTACCTTGATTCGCTCCGCAACTTCGCGGCGCTTGACGGACTTGAGATTCTCAAGCTCCTCTTCCAGCTTCTTCAGTCCCTCTTGAGTCAGAATGATTTCCTTGTCAGCCATCTATCCCGATTCTCCTGTCATGTGGCATATTATTCATACCTGGTATGAATTCACGGTTATCTTCATCTATTACGCTTACATTCTAACTTATCGAGATTATATTGCCTGATTATATTCAATCGTACAAGGATTGTCAATCGCAGCCAATTACCCCACAATCGGTGAAAAAAAACCGGAGCGCCAGCTAGTGTACTGCCGGCTGCTCCACTGATCCCGCTTGCTCTAGCGACACGACATAATCCTCCAGCATCCGAACAAGGCGGTCACGGGAAGTCTCCTCCATAATGGCATCCTTCACACTTGCGCCGCCAGGCAATCCCTTCAGGTACCATGCCAGATGCCTGCGCATCTCTCGAACGGCCACTGATTCACCCTTGAGCTCGATGAGGCGATCCATATGCAAGATGGCAATCTCCATCTTCGCACCTGGCGCAGGCTCTGGGAGGAGCTCACCAGTCGTCAGGTATTGAATGGTGCGATAGAGCATCCACGGATTGCCCAAGGCTCCGCGTCCAATCATGACGCCCTCACAGCCGGTGTGTTCAAGCAGACGCTTAGCATCTTCAGGAGAGAAGACGTCCCCGTTCCCAATAACGGGAATAGATACCGACTGCTTAACATCCCTTATAATGTCCCAGTTGGCGTGACCGGTATACAGCTGCTCCCGCGTGCGCCCGTGTACGGAGACGGCGGCGCCGCCTGCACGCTCGACCGCCTGCGCATTCTCAACGGCGTAGATGTGCTCACTGTCCCAGCCTACGCGCATCTTGACCGTTACGGGCTTCTTCACCGCGTCAACGACAGCGGACACCATCTCGTAGATCTTGTTCGGATCCAGCAGCCACCGCGCTCCGGCATCGCACTTCGTCACCTTAGGAACGGGGCAGCCCATATTAATGTCAATGATATCAGCGTTCGTCTGCTCGTCAACCACCTTAGCGGCCTCAACCAGAGAGTCGCGGTCTCCTCCGAAGATCTGCAAGCTAAGCGGCTTCTCCCTCTCATCTACAAACAGCATGTCGAGCGTGCGCTTGTTGCGGTGCAGAATCGCCTTGTCGCTGACCATCTCTGCGCAGACAAGGCCTGTTCCGAATTCCTTCGCTATGAGACGAAAAGCCGGGTTGCACACGCCAGCCATCGGCGCTAACACCACGTTGTTCTTCATCTGGATGTCTCCGATTGTTAGCATGTTGCTCCTTGCTCCTCTCCATCTATACGAGATTAGGTCATGAATTATGATGAATGCTCTGAATCTGTCAGCTCATTATAGTCAATGTTCAGCTTATCTGCGATTCGCTCGAGCAGCTTCTGCTCAGGCCTCCTGGTGCCTCTCTCGAGGGAGCCCAGTACGGCTACCGATATCTGCAGCTCCGCGGCAAGCTCCTGCTGGGTGTAGCCCTTCAGCTTCCGGAACGCCCGGACTCTCTGCGCTAATTGATGGTTCTCCATAGCTTGATGCCATCCTTCCTATCCCTGAGCGCGGCGCTCGATGCAGCATGTACGTCTTGGTATAACGGGTGAGGTTCGGGCAGAACATCATGAAGCGGAACGAGCACGAAGGAACGTTCCATCATTCGGGGGTGGGGAAGCATCAGCTCCTCCTCCTCCATGGTTACCCCGTCATACAGCAGCAGATCCAGATCAATCGTCCGCGGTCCCCAACGGATATCCCTCACTCGCCCCAGCTGACGTTCGACACCTAGCAGCAATCGCAGCAGATGCAGCGGCGTCAGCGACGTGCGAATGGCAATGACCATATTCATAAAAGCAGGCTGCTCTGTATAACCGACCGGGTCGGTCTCGTAGAGCCCTGATCTGCGTGTAACGATAATCTCAGCATGCTCCTGAAGCTGCTCTATCGCTCGCATAAGCGTAGCTTCGCGGTCTCCAAGATTGGCCCCCAGCGCAATATAGGCTTCATGCTGAACGTCTTCATTCCTAGACGGGAACGATCCCTCCATGGCTATCCCGACCTCTGCTCAGTTCCACGGTGACGCCGTCGAACACAATATCGAAGGGCGGATTCGGCTTCGTCACCTTCACCGTCACTTCATGTACCATAGTATAATTCTCTAGCACGCGGGATGCAATGTTCCCGCACAGCGCTTCAATTAACTTGAAGGGCTTCCCTTCGACAATCTTCTTCGTGAAGGCGTGAATATCGGCATAATTAATCGTCGCTTCCAGGTCATCGGTCCGTGCAGCCTGCTCCAGATCCAGCTTCAGGATGATATCGACCATATACCGCTGGCCCAGCTTGTTCTCTTCGGGGTATACCCCGTGGTAGCCGAAGAAGGACATGTTCCTTAAGTGCATCGTATCCATGCGGGTGTTACCTCCCTTGGTGATAGAGGATCGCGTCGGTCATCAACGCGATCCGCTTCATGGCTGCCACATCGTGCACCCGCACGAGCTGGCAGCCTTGCGCAATCCCGAGGGCGACGGTCGCGCCGGTGCCTTCGGTGAGCTCGTCCACCGGCAGATTCAGCGTCTGCCGGATGAACCGCTTGCGCGAGGTACCCAGGAGCACCGGGTACCCGAGCGCGGTGATGGCCGACAACTGGCCCATGAGGGCGAGGTTGTCGTCATAGGTCTTGGCGAAGCCGATGCCCGGATCGAGCCAGATCCGGCTGCCCGCGACGCCGGCGCTCTCGGCGATGCCGATGCTGCGCTGCAGATCGGCGAGCACGTCCGGGACGAGGTCCGCGTAGTCCCGGGCGGGTCGGTTGTGGCTGATGATGACAGGGCAGCCATGAGCCGCCGCGACGGCGGCCATCTCCGAGTCATGCTGCAAGCCCCATATATCGTTGATGATATGGGCACCAGCCTCCAGAGCTTGTCTGGCCGTCTCTGCCTTGTACGTATCGATTGAGATCGGGACATGTGGCAGCGCCTGTCTGACGGCGCGAATGACAGGAAGGACGCGGGATAGCTCCTCCTCGAGCGAGACAGGCTCGAAGCCTGGCCTTGTCGATTCGCCGCCGATATCAATGAGGTCGGCACCCTCCTCCACCATCGTTCGAGCATGTTCTACCGCGGCTTCGACATGGTGGTAGCGGCCTCCATCGGAGAAGGAGTCCGGCGTCGCGTTGAGAATGCCCATGATGAGCGTACGCTTGCCGAGCTCCAGATGAACGCCCTTGCCCAGCTCATAGGATCGCTGGTAGAAGGCCCCGAGCCTGCCGAATGGGTTGGCTGCTGGTTCTGATGCTGCTGAGACAGGCAGCTCTGATGCGGCTCTTGCCTCAGAGCTGGTTATCCCAGAGCTGTGTGTCTCTAAGCCACGCGCCCCAGAATCAGCTTCCTCTGAGAGCTGGAGCTTGCCGACCACGACAGGCATCGGTTCCCTCTTGGGCGGCTCGCTGACCGATGATTGCTGTTCAGCTCTATTCATATGCGGCTCATACCTCCCCTCTCCTGCTTAAGCATCTATTGATGGACAGCTTCCCTATAACGGCTCAGCAGCAAGCGGTGGACGGGGCCAGACTTGCCGCCCCCGACGATCTTCGACGCACCGCTCGCATCCGTCAGCTTCGTCACCGGGACAAGCTCCTGCACCGAGCCAGTGAGCCATACTTCTTCGGCTCCCAGCAGATCATCCCATGTATACAAGCCTTGCTCGGTCTGGAGGCCCGCGAGCTCGGCCTGCTCGAGCACATACCCTCTTGTAATGCCGGGCAGGATGCCGGTATCGATTGAAGGCGTGCAGATGACACGGTCCTGGCGGACGAAGAATAGATTGCTGACGATGCCTTCGGCCAGCCAGCCTTCACGGGTGAGCATCAAGCCCTCTGCTCCTGCAGCGGCCCCGATGGCCAGCATTTCTTTTCGAGCAACAATATTATTCATATAATGGAGAGATTTTAACCGAATAGCGCCTTCAGGAGTGTTCCTGCTCGTCTGCAGCTTCCTCAGCTCCCGCCCGCTCACGTACAGCTCATCGCTCATTGGAGGAAGCGCCTTGACCATGATGATCTCATTCGGCGCTGTGTAATCTCCTGAAGGCAGTCCGAGCTCCCCCGTCCCCGCGGAGACCGTTAATCTGACATACGCATCCTGCAAGCGGTTCTCCCCGAGCAGCTTAGAGATGAGCTCCGATAATTCAGCCGCTGTGCGATCGTATGGGATGCCAAGCTGAGCACACCCTTCCCTCAGCCGATGCAGATGCCGGTCCAGCAGGAAGGGGGTGCCATCATAGGTGCGGAACGTCTCGAACAGCCCTAATCCGTACAAAAAACCGTGATCATAAACTGAGATCACGGCGTCGCCCGCTGGAATCACGGACCCATTATATCCGAGCTTCATTGTACGGCACCGGTGCGCTGCTTGAGGAAGTTACGAAGCAGAGTAAGGCCATGCTGCGTAATGATGGACTCGGGGTGGAACTGTACACCTTCAATGGCATACTCCTTGTGCCGGAGTCCCATAATCTCCCCGTCCTCCGTCTCTGCGCTAATCTCCAGACAGTCTGGCAGCGTCTCCCGGCGTACAATTAACGAATGATAGCGTGTAGCGGTGAAGGGAGACGGGACACCTTCGAAGATCGTCTTGCCGTCATGGTGCATCTCCGACGTCTTGCCGTGCATCAGCTTGTCCGCACGCACAACCTCTCCGCCGAATGCCTGTCCAATCGATTGATGGCCGAGACATACGCCGAAGATTGGAATCTTGCCCTTGAAGTGCTCAATTAGAGACAAGCTGATTCCCGCTTCGTTAGGTGAGCACGGACCTGGCGAGATGAGGATATGGTCCGGGGCCAATTGTTCGATGCCTGCCAGATCTATCTCATCGTTGCGCTTCACGATGATCTCTTCTCCAAGCTCGCCAAGATACTGAACCAGGTTGTACGTAAAAGAATCATAATTATCGACTACCAGAATCATAGATCCCCGCCCCCTTCGACTGCTTCTATTGCTTCAATTCCTTCAATCGCTTCAATTGCTTCCACTGCTTCGAGCTGCTCGCTGAATTGAATGGCCTTCCATAACGCCTTGGCCTTGCTTAGCGACTCGTAATACTCACGTTCCGGCTCCGAATCAATGACAATACCTGCTCCGGATTGAATGTGAACCGTACCGTCCTTCACCGTCATCGTTCTTATAATTATATTAAATTCCATATCGCCGTTATAGTCAATCCAACCCATTGATCCTGTATACGGTCCGCGGCGCACAGGCTCAAGCTCTTCGATAATCTCCATCGTTCGAATCTTCGGCGCGCCGGTTATCGTACCCCCAGGGAAGGTCGCTGCAATGACATCGTAAGCATCCTTGCCCTCGGCCAGCTGTCCCTCCACTTGAGAGACGAGATGCATGACGTGGGAATAGCTCTCGATGACCATCAGCTCCTTCACCTCGACGGTGCCATAGCGCGAGATTCTCCCTAAGTCATTGCGCTCGAGATCCACGAGCATAATATGCTCGGCCCGCTCCTTCTCACTGCTATGCAGCTCTGCCGCCATCTCCCGGTCTTCGGCTTCGGTGCGGCCGCGCCTCCTCGTTCCGGCAATCGGCCTTGTAATCAGCCTGTCTCCGCGCTTCTCCACGAGAAGCTCTGGCGAAGCGCTGACGAGCTGGAAGTCCGGGCATCGCAGCAGCCCCATGTACGGGGAAGGGTTAACGAGCCTCAGCCATTCATACAGCTCCTCCGGCTGTGCCTCTGTTCGCATGCTCTGCCTTAAGGACAGATTGACCTGGAAGACGTCACCTTGTCCAATGTACCTCTGAATAGCCTGCACAGCCTCCATGAAGGATTCCTTAGGCAAGGAGAACTGAATGCCCGAGACCGATTCCACATCAATCGCCATCGTGCTGTCCCTCTCCAAGGCTTGCTGCCTCCGCTCGCTCTGCGCACCGTAACGCCCGCCAGCCGACGTCTCGAACAGCTCTTCCCATAGCTGAGCCATCCGGTGAGCCTGCTGTACCGCAGCCTCATAACGCTGCTGTAAGCTAGTTCCGGCGGCAGCGCCACTGCTGTCGCTGATGAGAACGGCATCAGTATCATGCTCATGCGTGTTGGCGCTATGCCCCTTCTGACCGAGCGTGCCTATACTAGTACCCGTCCCAGCCGAGACTGGAGTCTGCACGGCGCAATAGATCAGCTCCTGCTCGTGGTCGATCACCCATAGCTCATTCACCTGCATGAACAGGTAATCGGGAACGCCTAGATCATCAGCTGCCAGATGCGGAAGCCGCTCGATGGACCGAATGACATCATAGCTCCAGTAGCCTATGCACCCGCCCGTCCACTTCGGCCCTTCCCCTGCGAGCTTAGGCGCTGTATAACTCGACATCCACTGCCTGACCGCGTCCAGCGGCGCGGCCTCTATCGCTCGAGCCTCTCCTCCGCAATCGATATCCGTCACCGCACCTTGATCTCCGTTGCCGCGAATGACCGATACCGGTCTAAGTCCGAAGTACGTATATCGGCCGTCCTTCCCGCTCTCAAGTACGAAGGAGTAAGGGGCGGCTTGCTCCCAAGCCCGCTCCCACGTCCTTATACGCGAAGCCCCTGCTGGCAGCTTATGTACAATGACGACAGGAAGCATGCTGTAGCGCCCTTCCTCTGCCCAGGCCAACCACTCGGGCAATGTGACTAATTGTTCGTATGACTGCAAGCTGACTTGCCCCTCCCGCTCCCCCTTAAGGGGCTCTCTTATTGGAAGCTAGTATACCGAATACGTGGGCAAAAAGAAAGGGTTCCTGCAAGATGCAGGAACCCTTGTCTATCTCACTAGAATTAGTTCTCAAAGTTGAACAGCGGCGTGCTCAGGTAACGCTCTCCGTTAGAGGCCAGTACGGCAACGACACGCTTGCCTGCACCCAGCTCCTTAGCAACCTTCAGAGCGGCATAGATTGCAGCGCCTGAAGAGATTCCGCACAGAATGCCCTCTTCACGAGCAGCACGGCGAGCATACTCGAAGGACTCTTCGTTCTCTACCGTGATGACGCCGTCATAGATCTCACGATTCAAGATGTCCGGGATGAAGTTCGCCCCGATTCCTTGAATCTTGTGAGGACCTGGCTTGCCGCCTGACAGCATCGGAGATGCTGCTGGCTCCACTGCGTAGATCTTAATGTCAGGGAAGTTGTTCTTCAGCACTTCACCTGCACCGGAGATCGTTCCGCCTGTACCAATACCTGCAATGAAGGCATCCAGCTTGCCGTCCAGCGAATTGATGGCTTCGACAATCTCAGGGCCAGTCGTCTCGCGGTGAACCTTCACGTTCGCTTGGTTCTTGAATTGCTGAGGAATGAAGTACGATGGGTTCTCTGCAGCAAGCTCTTCCGCCTTGCGAACAGCCCCGTTCATCCCCTCAGAGCCTGGCGTCAGCACGAGCTCAGCGCCATAAGCGCGAAGCAGGTTGCGGCGCTCAATACTCATCGTCTCAGGCATAACTAGAATCGCCTTGTAGCCCTTAGCAGCAGCGACAAGAGCAAGTCCGATACCCGTGTTGCCGCTAGTAGGCTCTACAATGGTATCGCCTGGCTTAATGCGGCCTTCCGACTCAGCTACTTCAATCATTGATATAGCAATACGGTCCTTCACGCTTGCACCTGGATTCTGGTACTCCAGCTTAACATACACTTCTGCACTGCCCTCGGGCACGAGACGGTTCAAGCGGACGAGAGGTGTATCGCCGATAAGTTCAGTGACGCTCTGTACAATTCTAGCCATGAGAATGATTGCCTCCTTATTCCGACTAAATCAGTTGGTTTAACTGATTCCATCTTAACAATCTCTGGTATCCGTTGTCAATACCCATTGTGAGCCAAAAGCATCCCCTATGGAAGCGGAACTATGACTCTAGCCCCATACTTGTTCAACAGAGACTCTTCGACCTGACCGAGCGGTTGAGCCTTCGAGAGAGTAAGCCTCCTGCGTATCTCATCGTCCAGCTTCGTACCCTGAAGCCCCTTCGTCACTCTGCGCTCGGCTAATCGAATAATTGCATAACCGTCCTCCGTTGCAATGGGACCCGCAATCTCGCCCGTCTGAAGCCGGCTGGCTGTATCCAGCAGCTCTCCTGCGTAGAAGGGATCCTCCTCGTCCACGAAGCCGAGCGACCCGCCGGACTCCTTCGTATACGTGTCTATGGAATAGCTTCTCGCCACATCAGCGAACTCTTCCCCGTCCGCAAGCAGCCCCAGCACCTGATCTGCCTCATCCTTCGTCTCGGTCACGATCCATTCGAGTCCAAGCTGCGTCTTCGGTCCGTATTCACTCTCATGCTCACGCCTGTACTCGGCCACTTCCTCCTCCGTCACTTGGACGGATCTTGCAGCGATCTGCTCAAGCAGCAGCTTATACTTGATATCCTCCCTGACATCCTCCGGAGAGAACCCCAGCTGATCCTTCATGAACGCATAGAAGCTATCTTCGTCTTCATAGCCTTCCATCATGCTCGTCAGCTCATCCTGCAGCCGCTTCGGATCAACCTGCAGACCATGCGCTTCAGCCTCTTGATCGATGGCGCGATGAAGCATCATCGTTCGAAGAACCGCTCCGCCATACTGCTCCAGCAGCTTGTCCTGAAGCTCCTTCATCGTCACCGAGCCGCCCTCCAGCTCGGCGGCCAGCTGACTGACGGACTCGTTCGATCCCTGCTGGCCAGCAGGCTCTTCATCCTCGCCTGTATGCCCTCCCCCGATCGGACCCAACTTGTCCTGCGCAGGCATAAGCTTCATTATTACGAATACGGCAAGCACAATCATACACACAGCTTGAAGGATGACTATCCCCTTCAGCAACCGGTCTCTCCTCATTGTTGTTCCAGCCCCTGACTACTGTATCGGCTTCGGCTTCGCCTGATCAAGCAGCTTCTCCAGCTGCGTGCGGTCGAATGAGTAGGTCTCGTTGCAGAAATGGCAGACGACTTCAGCTTTTCCGTTGTCTTCGATAATTTGAGTTAACTCTGACTCGCCGAGCGATACAAGCGTCTGTTCAACCCGGTCTGATGAACACTTGCATGCGAACGCCAGCGGCAATGTATCATGAATAACGAGATCATCCCCGACAATCCACTTCAGCACGCCCTCCGGCGTCTCTCCTTGATCAAGCAGCGCTGTTACCGGCGGAATCATACCAACCGCCTGCTCCAGCTTCGTCAGCTCTTCATCGGTAAGTCCGGGAAGAATCTGTACGATGAACCCTCCAGCATGGATGACGGAGCCGTCCGTATCGACCAGTACCCCTAATCCAACAGCTGACGGCGTCTGCTCAGAGACAGCGAAGTAATAGGTGAAGTCCTCCGCCAGCTCCCCTGATATGATGGGGACACTTCCACGGTAGGGCTCCTTCAGTCCGAGATCCTTGCTAATATGAATGTAGCCGCTGCGGCCTACCGCACCAGCTACGTCAAGCTTGCCCTTGTCATTGCTGGCCAGATGCACATGCGGGTGGTCGGCATAGCCGCGGACTTCCCCATGCGCATTCGCATCCACGACGATCTGTCCAATAGGACCTTCGCCCTTCACCTGAATGGTCAGCTTCTCTTCGCCCTTCAGCATAGCACCCATGATGGCGCCGGCGGTTGCGGTCCGCCCTAGAGCCGCGGTCGCGGTTGGCATCGTGCCGTGCCTGCGCTGCAGCTCGCCCACCAGCTCGGTCGTACGCGCTGCGAAGACGCGGATCTTGCCGCCCCAAGCCGTTCCGCGAACTAGTATATCCTTATTGTGCTCCATCCTTACACCTCCTGATTTCTCTCATAGATAATGCGTAATCCCTCTAAGGTAAGCAGCGGATCCACCTCTTCAATCGTGTCCGATTCCGCTGCGATTAATTCAGCCAGTCCTCCAGTTGCAATGACGCGCGGGGATACGCGGAACTCCTTGCGAATCCGCTGTACGATTCCATCTACTTGCCCCGCATATCCGAATATAATGCCAGCCTGCATCGATGTCACAGGATTCCTCCCGATAACCGACTTCGGCCTGACCAGCTCGATGCGTGGAAGCTTGGCCGCCCTCTGGTACAAGGCTTCTGTAGAGATGCCTATGCCAGGCACGATGGCGCCGCCGAGGTAGCTGCCATGCTCATCGATATAATCGAAGGTAGTGGCGGTTCCGAAGTCGACGACGATAAGCGGCGTTCCATACTTCTCAATACCGGCAATGGAATTGACGATGCGGTCGGCTCCTACCTCGCGAGGGTTCTCATAGCGGATGTTAAGGCCCGTCTTGACCCCAGGGCCTACCACAAGCGGCGACTTGCGGAGATACTTCAGACATAGCTGCTCAAGTGTCCGCATGAGGGGAGGCACGACAGACGAGATAATGACTCCCTCAATCTGATCAAGCTTGACCCCCGCGAAGCTGAACAGATTGTAGATATTAATGCCGTACTCATCTACCGTCGCGGAACGATTCGTACTGAGACGCCAGTGGTGGAGCAGCTCCTTGCTCCGGTAGATGCCCAGTACAATATTCGTATTGCCTACATCAATGACAAGAATCAAGAGAAGCGCCCCCCCTTCTTCTCGTTCAGATCAAGCGAGATATCAAGCGCATGGAAGGAGTAGGTTAAGCCTCCTACGGAGATGACATCCACCCCGCATGCGGCCATGCTATAGATGGTGTCGATGCGCACGCCGCCGGATGCCTCGACCACGACATGAGGAGATCTCTCCTTAATAAGCATTACGGCTTGCTTCATGAGCTGTGTGTCCATGTTGTCCAGCATAATAATATCTGCTCCGCTTGCCAGCGCTTCCTCTACCTGCTCCAGCGATTCCGTCTCTACTTCAATCTTCATCGTATGTGGAATAACTCTGCGCGAGGCTTCGACGGCCGCACGAATTCCACCAGCACCCTTGATATGGTTGTCCTTGATCATTACCGCATCATATAAGCCGAAGCGATGATTATGTCCGCCACCGACACGAACCGCGTACTTCTCCAGCATCCGATGTCCTGGAGTCGTCTTGCGAGTATCGACTAGTCGGGTTGGCAGTCCATCCAGCGCCTTAACGAAGCTCTGGGTCTTGGTCGCAATACCGGACAGCCGCTGCAGCAGGTTCAGGGCAAGCCTCTCCCCGGTCAGCAAGCTGTGCGTACTCCCTTCCACCGTTGCAATGATCGTCCCGTGAGTCACGGAGTCGCCATCGCTCACCTTCGCCTCGAACTCAAGGGATGGATCTACAATCTCGAAGACAAGCTGCGCCACCGGCATTCCGGCAACTACCCCGCTGTCCTTCATATGAATAACAGCCTTGGACAACGATCCCGCTGGAATCGTTGAAGCTGTCGTGATGTCTCCGCTCCCGATATCCTCTGCCAGCCAGCTCTTGATCTGCTCGCGCAGTGTCTCATTGTAGCTGCCTGAGAGTAATTCAATCATGCTCAATCCGCTCCTCTGTTAAGCCGTATTCCCGATGAAGCACCGTATGCTTGCGCCAGAGAAGGTCATCCCGTTCGGGAAAATCCTCCCGGTAATGAGCCCCCCGGCTCTCTTCCCGCTGCAGAGCGGCTTCCGTCGTCAGCATGGCGCACGTAAGCAGATTAGCGAATTCATATTCCTCACGCTTCGTCAGCTCAGACTGGTAGATGGGCAGCTGGCGCTTCAGCTCCTCCAGCCCCTTGGCCAGCCCCTTCGCGTCACGCCGCAGGCCAGCATAGCGAACCATAATCTTCTGCAGCTTCAGCCGCTTCTCAACGACAGCCTGCATCGGAACGCCGCTGCGCTCCTGCTTGTATTCGACATGAATGCTACCGTAATGACCGTCCAGCTCTTGAATGCGCTTGATGATGCGGCGGCCGAATACAATCGCTTCGGACAAGGAATTGCTGGCGAGCCTGTTCGCTCCATGTACACCGGTTGAAGACACTTCGCCGCAAGCGAACAATCGCTTAATATTGGTCTCTCCATTCAAGTCGGTCTTCACTCCGCCCATCATATAATGAGCCGCCGGTGCAACCGGAATCCAATCGGTCGTCAGATCGAGACCATAGCTCAGACAGTACTCATAGATGTTCGGGAACCGATGCTTCACCATATCGGCAGACTCATGGGTGACGTCAATATAGACGAAGGTGGACTTCGTCTCCTCCATCTCGCTCACAATTGCCCTTGCCACCACATCGCGCGGGGCGAGCTCCAGCTGGTGATGGTAGCGCTCCATGAAGCGCTCCCCGCGAATGTTGCGAAGGACAGCGCCCTCCCCGCGAACCGCTTCGGAGATCAGGAAGCGCGGCGCCCCTGGGTAGCAGAGTGAGGTAGGATGGAATTGGAAGAACTCCACATCCTGTATGTAGGCGCCAGCGCGATAGGCCATGGCTATGCCGTCTCCAGTTGCCACTTCGGGATTCGTCGTATAGCGATACAGCTGTCCGGCCCCGCCAGAGCATAGTACCGTTGCCTTGCCTCGGACGAATAACCGGGATCCGTCCGGCTTCTGCACGAGTGCCCCCACACATTCGCCATCATCCGTAATGAGGTCAATGACGAAGTGATCATCCCATACTTCAATAGCCGGATTCTCCATTGCCTTCTCGGAGAGCGCACGGACGATCTCATAGCCTGTAGCATCCCCATTGGCATGCAGAATGCGGCGCTGGCTATGCGCCCCTTCCTTCGTCAGAGCGAACTCCCCGTTCTCCTGATCGAACTGCGTACCCATTTTAACGAGGTCCTTGACCCCCTTCGTTCCTTCGTGGACAAGAATATTCACCGCTTCATCCGAACAGAGTCCGGCTCCTGCGATTAGCGTATCCTGCCTGTGATAGGCGGGTGAGTCGTCCTCGGAGATGACGGCCGCGATGCCGCCCTGCGCATAGCGAGTATTGCTGTCGAGCAGTGACTTCTTCGTAATCATGAGGACAGAGCCTGTCTCACTTGCCCGTATAGCGGTAAAAAGACCGGCAATGCCGGCCCCGATGACAATCACGTCTGTTGTTATGACTGGAAGTTCATCCAGCGATACGTCAACCAAATATCTTGGAATCATGGCTGCTCCTCCATAGAGATGGGAGTAGCGCAGGCTACTTAACTAGCAGCATGCGCTCCAAGGACAATCGTGCTTGCTCCGCCACTTGCTCCGGAACGTAGATCTGCGGCTGCATCGTCTCCAAGCAGCGGACCAGCTTCTTCAAGTTGTTGACCTTCATATTGGGGCAGACCAGATACTTCGAGGCGAAGTGGAACGTCTTGTTCGGGCTGTCCAGACGAAGCTGGTAACCGGTTCCATCCTCTGTGCCTACGATGAATTCCTGAACGTCTGATTCCTTGCAATACTTAATGATAGCGGTTGTGCTTCCGACGAAGTCTCCGAGCTCTACCACTTCAGGTCGGCACTCTGGATGAACGACGAACTGAGCATTCGGGTACTTGGCCTTCATCTCTTCAACATCCTTGACGGTGAGCATGTCATGAGTGTTGCAGTAGCCTTCCCATATAATCATCTTCTTGTCCGTATGCTGCTGGACATAATGGCCGAGATTCTTGTCCGGTACCCAGATGACCTCATCGCCCTCGACCGAGTTAACGACCTTCACAGCATTGGCGGACGTACAGCATATATCGGTCTCCGCCTTAATCTCTGCAGAGGAGTTAATGTAGGTCACGACCTTGGCATTCGGGTGCTGGGCCTTCAGCTTGCGAAGGCCGTCTACATTGACCATATCCGCCATAGGACAGCCAGCCCGCTCGTCCGGGATAATGACCGTCTTGTTCGGCGCGAGGATCTTCGCACTCTCGCCCATGAAGTGAACGCCACAGAATACAATGACATCGGCATCGGTCTCCGCTGCCTTCTGGGCGAGCAGGAACGAGTCACCGCGGAAGTCGGCAACCTCTTGAATCTCATCACGCTGATAATAATGAGCTAATATGATGGCATTACGCTCTTGCTTCAATTGCAGCAGCCGTTCACGCAATTCCCTGTTCTGTTCTGCCTTGCGTTCCAGTGCTAATGCTTCCACAGGTAATCCTCTCCTCTTATGAGGGATGGGGGCTTCTAGGTGAAGTGCCCATTCCGAATGGGGCGCAGACTGATGTAAGCAGGTGACATTGTGAAATCATGCACAAACTTATAGAGTCGTTGCCTATAGTGTAAACCAAAAGGGATAAATTCATTTGATTAAGATTTAATTTACACTCGCTTAAGGAACCTGTCAACAACGGATATACGATGCCAGCGGCACTTGTTATAAAAAAACAAGCCCTGCAGTCCATATGTCATTCACACAGGTCTGCAGGGCTGTTCCAATACTAATAAGGCTACCGCTTGGCTGGGTCGTAGGGCTGACCGAGCGCCTTCGGCGCCGTGGAGCGTCCTACGGCTGCAGCAAGGACAATCAAGGTGAGCAAGTACGGCAGCATGTAGAAGAATTCGGTCGGAATGCTCTGCGACCACTCATACAATTGAGCAAAGTTGCGCAGCGCCTGTGCGAAGCCGAAGAAGATTGCCGCTCCAGCTACACCAATCGGATTCCACTTGCCGAAGATCAAGGCAGCAATCGCGATGAAGCCTTGGCCGGAGATCGTGTTGTGCGCGAAGTTGCTGGTCGTCGTGAGCGTAATCGTTGCCCCGCCAAGACCGGCAAGCGCACCAGATATCATCACACCGATGTAGCGATAGCGATTGACGTTAATTCCAACCGTATCGGCTGCGCTCGGATGCTCTCCGACGGAGCGGAGGCGCAGGCCGAACGGAGTTCTGTACAACACATAGTAACTTACTATAGTTAGCAGAATGACGATATACGTCGTTGGATGGGCGGTGAAGATCGCTTCCCCGAGCAAGGGGATATCAGACAAGCCCGGAATATGCCACTTGTGGAACGTCTCCTCAAGTGTAGGCGTCTGGCCGGAGCCTTCATACAAGCTCTTGGTCAAGTAGATGGAGAAGCCGAGAGCAAGTATATTAATGACGACGCCGACGACCGTCTGGTCCGCTCGGAACGTAATGGTCGATACCGCATGGAGCAAGGAGAATAGAATACCGAAGATCAGAGCCGCCAGGAATCCAATCCATGGCGATGCGCCTCCGTAGCCTGCACGAATGGAATAATCGGTCACGACTGCCGCGGAGAATGCGCCCACGACCATCAGACCTTCCAGTCCGATGTTAATCACCCCTGAGCGTTCCGAGAATAAGCCGCCGAGAGCGGTGAAGATAAGAGCAGCCGAGAAGACCAGCGTCGTATTAATGAGTTGTCCAAGTATCTCCATGTTAAGCTGCCTCCTTCCGCTTATCTGCTCGACGTGCCATGAACGGCTTCAATAGGAACTTCACGATACCGTGTGCCGCTACGAAGAAGACTACCGAGCCGATCACGATCCGCACGATCTCCGGAGGCACCTCTGCCCCGAAGCTCATTCCTGCTGAACCGTAGCTTAATCCTCCGAAGAGCACCGCACCCAGCAGGACACCGATTGGCGTATTGCCTCCCAGCAGAGCAACCGCGATGCCATCGAAGCCGTAGCCCGGAAGGCCTGCCATTACGGTCTGGTAGCCGAATACCCCTAGAATCTCGAATGCTCCGCCCAGACCAGCGAACACACCGCTAATGAACATAGACTTCATGAGAGTACGATTGACGTTCATACCTGCATAATGAGCCGCGTCTGGATTGTGGCCGACCGCACGCAGCTCGTAGCCTAGCTTTGTTTTCCACAGGATGATGAAGAACACGACTACACAGATAACAGCTACGAGTGTTCCCCAGTGAACGCGAGCATTGTCCATCAGTTCGGATAACCAGCCGATGGCCATGGATGCCGAGCCCGGAACCGTCTCCGTCTTCTGTTGGTTCGGCATGACGAAGAATCTGGCCATTAAGAAGTTCGCCAGGAATAGCGCAATCCAGTTCAGCATAATGCCCGAGATGACTTCATTCACGCCTCTAGCAGCCTTCAGCCAGCCGGCAATCGCAGCCCATAGGCCGCCGAACACCGCTCCGACAATGACGGCAAGCGGGGCATGAATGATCCAAGGCAATCCATCGATGGAGACCCCGATTATAGTAGCCCCTGTCATCCCCATGACGAATTGTCCCTCTGCCCCAATGTTGAACAACCCCGTACGGAAGGCGAAGGCGATGGCGAGACCGGTGAAAATAAGGGGAGTAATCGCGCGGACAGCTTCCGCCCGATCATAAGGCTGCTCGAACAGCTTGCCGAACAGTGAAGAGTACGCCAAGATCGGATCATAACCGCCGGCCAGCATGACAATGGCCCCAGTAATCAAGCCTAATATAATGGCTGTGAGCGGGACGAGAATCGAAGACTTGTTGAATACCTTACCGCCTGTGTTCATGACACTCGTCCTTCCTCTACCGTATTTCCTGCCATCATCAGGCCTAGCTGCTCATCGTCTCGAACATCCGCGTCCACTTCGCCCATCAGTCTGCCTTCATACATAACAGCAATCCGATCAGAGAGGGCATAGAGCTCGTCCAGCTCGAAGGAGATCAGCAGGATGGCCTTGCCATTATTCCTGGCTTCCACGAGACGCTTGTGCACATATTCAATCGCTCCGATATCAAGGCCGCGTGTAGGCTGAACTGCGATTAGAAGGTCTGGATCTTGCCATAGTTCGCGAGCAATGATAGCCTTCTGCTGATTCCCTCCGGATAATGCCCTTGCCTGCACACCGATACCAGAGGTACGCACATCGAACTCATCCACCAGCTTGCTCGCAAGTGTATTCATCGCCTTGAAGTCGAGGAATAGGCCGCGTCCGAATTCCGGCTCGAAGTAGCTGCCGAGAATCATATTCTCGCTCAGAGAGAAGTCTAGGACGAGGCCGTGCTTGTGTCGATCCTCTGGAATATGACCAACTCCAGCTACGGAGATCTCACGCGGGGAGCGATTCGTGACGTCTCTTCCGTTCAGCTGCACAACTCCGCCTTGCAGGCTGCGCATTCCCGTAATCGCTTGTACAAGCTCGCTCTGGCCGTTGCCGTCTACTCCCGCAATACCAAGGATCTCACCCGCACGAATCTGGAATTCGACGCCGTTCAGGATCGACTTACCCTGCTCACCCTTCATCTGAAGATGATTGACCGACAGGACTACGTCGCCCGGCGTGCTCTTCGTCTTCGACACTTGGAAGTTCACTTCTCTACCGACCATGAGGGAAGCGAGCTCCTTCTCATTCGTCTCTGCCTTCAGCACCGTACGGATGACCTTGCCTCGGCGAATAACGGTCACTCGATCCGCAATGGTCATAATCTCCTTCAGCTTGTGCGTGATGAGGATGATGGACTTGCCTTCCGCAGCCAAGCTGCGAAGAATCTCAATCAGCTCTTCAATCTCCTGAACGGTGAGCACGGCCGTCGGCTCATCGAAGATGAGGATGTCGGCACCGCGATACAGCGTCTTCAGAATCTCGACGCGCTGCTGCATCCCAACGGTTATATCTTGAATCCGCACCTGCGGATCTACTCTCAGACCATAGCGCTCGGAGATGCTCCGAACCTTATCATTCGCTTGCTTGTAGCTAATCGCAATTCCGTTACGAGGCTCATTGCCAAGCACGATATTCTCAGCCACTGTGAAGGGCTCTACGAGCTTGAAGTGCTGATGAACCATGCCAATGCCAAGATCAATTGCTGTGGAAGCGCCATCAATGACAGTAGGAACACCGTTCACAACAATCTCGCCTTCATCGGGCTGATACAATCCGAATAGAATATTCATTAGCGTGGACTTGCCAGCGCCGTTCTCGCCCAGCAGTGCATGAATCTCACCGCGGCGCAGTTCAAAATTAATGGAGTCATTGGCGACGAGGCCAGGGAATCGCTTCGTAATACCCTTCAGCTCAACAGCTGGTATGCTCTGGTCCATTCTCATCATCTCCCCGATAGGATCCGGTGACTAAATACTTACCTATGAATTCATAAAACAGGACAAGACCGGCCCCTAAGCCGGTCTTGTCGGATAATCAATCTGCCTTACCTCAAGATCGAGTTCCGAGCCGTCTATGCAAGTGTTATTTGCCAGGCTCAGTTGGGACCTTGATCTCGCCGGATACGATCTTCGCCTTGTACTCTTCCACCTTAGTCAGTACGTCAGCAGGCACGTTCTTCGTAGAAGTCTCTGGAAGACCAACCGCATCATCCTTCAGACCCAGCTCTTGAACGGAACCTCCTGCCCACTTGCCATCAACAAGATCCTTGGAGATCTTCTCAACAGCGGCCTTAACACCCTTCGTCATCGAAGTCAGTGTCACTTCATCACCGAACTCCAGGGATTGGTCCTTATCGACGCCGATAACCCATACCTTCTTGCCGGACTTCACACGTTCCTGCGCTTCATTGAATACGCCGTTGCCTGTTGCGCCGGAAGCGTGGAAGATAATGTCCACACCGTCATTGTACATCGTTGCAGCAGCTGCCTTACCCAGGTCAGGCTTACCGAAGTCGCCTGTGTAGTTAATGGATACCTTAGCATCAGGCTTAACTGCCTTCACGCCAGCTACGAAGCCTGCTTCGAACTTCGTAATGACCGGAATCTTCATGCCGCCAACGAAGCCAATCTTGTTCGTCTTCGTCATCAGGCCAGCTACCACGCCTACCAGGTAAGAACCTTCATGCTCCGCGAATGTAACGGAAGCTACGTTAGGCGCCTCTACCACGTTGTCGATGATAGCAAGCTTCGCGTCCGGGTTATCCTTCGCAACCTTAGCCATCGCTTCGGAGAATAGGAAGCCGATTCCCCAAGTCAGGTCATACTTATCACGTACGAATTGATTCAGGTTAGGCTCTAAGTCTGCATCGCCCTTGGATTCTAAGTATTTGACCTCTGCGCCGGTATCCTTCTTCACTTGCTGAAGAGCTTCCCATGCGCTCTGGTTGAACGACTTGTCATTCACGCCGCCTACATCTGTAACCATACCAATCTTGAGATCCGACTTCGGAGCATCTGGTGATGGTGATGCCTCATTGCCTGCGTTGCCGCCGGTATTGTTGTTCTTGCCGTCCTCATTGTTCTTCGCGCCGCATGCGGATAGGACAAGCGTCAGCACTAGGACGAGTACTAATGTCCAGCTAAGTTGTTTCTTCATTGCGATCTCTCCCCTGCTCTTATTATTGGTCCTGCCCGGAATAGCTGCTGCCTCATCGTACGTGTACATAGTCTCTGCTCTTCACGGCTGTTACTACACCATTATAATTACAAAAGTTCAAACGTCAATGAAATTGTGTCAGGAAAGGTGACGTGTTCCATCGAATTCATGGCAGTCAACAACTCATTGATGTTCACGATGTAACTTAAATGTAAGATTCTGGCCATAAAACAAAGAATATTACCCCACTTAAGGGTAGTTAATGAAGCCGTAACATCCCTATTATCGGCTATTCCCGAACATTGTTCAAGCCCTTCCTTAGCATAAATCCAAGGATCTCATCGCTCAATCCCTATTATTCCCCATAATCTCCCCATAATGCGTGAAAAAAGCTATCCCGCCACAAAAAGTGGGTCGGGATAGCTTCTTAAGTTGAAATATGTTCATGCCCAATGTTGTTATTGTTTATTCGGGTCGTCTGAGCCTTCACCCTTGTTCTCATCAAGAGCAGGAGGTTCGATCTCGCCTTCACGAGTCTGAATGCGAACCTTGACGCCGCCAACCGTGTCTACAATTGGATCAGCCGTCGATTCACCCTCAGGAGCGGAACTGCCCTCAGGCAGCTTGCCATCCAGTGAACCCGTCTCGATCAGTCGCTTAATCTGCTCCAGCTCGAGCGTCTCAACCTCTAGCAGCGTGTTCGCAATGAGATGCATCTCCTTGCTCTTCTCACTAAGGAGAGTCTTCGCACGGTCATAACATTGCGTGATGAAGTTCTGCATCTCTTGGTCAATCTCGTAGGCAATCGCGTCCGAGTAATTCTGCTCATGTCCGATATCACGGCCCAGGAACACTTGACCTTGGGAGGAGCTGCCGAACTGCATCGGTCCAAGCTTGTCGCTCATCCCGTACTCCATAATCATGCTGCGTACGATGGAAGTCGCTTGCTTGAAGTCGCTGTATGCGCCAGTGCCGATCTCACCGATGAACAGCTCCTCGGCAACGCGTCCGCCAAGCAATCCCGTAACCTTATCGAGAAGCTCTTGCTTCGTGACGAGCATACGGTCTTCCTTCGGAAGCATAATGACATATCCGCCGGCACGGCCGCGCGGGATAATCGTCACCTTGTGAACCATGTCGGCATGCTCCAGGAAGTAACCGGCAATGGTGTGTCCTGCTTCGTGATAAGCGACGATACGCTTCTCGCGATCGGAGATGACGCGGCTCTTCTTCTGCGTACCAACGATAACGCGGTCAATCGCTTCGTCCACTTCATTCATCGCGATGTCCTTCTTGTTGCGACGGGCTGCCAGGAGGGCTGCTTCATTCAGCAAGTTCTCCAGATCCGCACCGGTGAAGCCTGTTGTGCGCTTCGCAATAATGTCCAGACGGACATCCTTGTCGAGCGGCTTGTTGCGAGCGTGTACCTTCAGTACCGCTTCGCGGCCCTTCACATCTGGACGGTCGACCGTAATCTGACGGTCGAAGCGGCCCGGTCGAAGCAAGGCAGGATCGAGAATATCCGGACGGTTCGTTGCAGCAACGATGATGATTCCCTCATTCGCACCGAAGCCATCCATCTCTACGAGCAATTGGTTCAGCGTCTGCTCGCGCTCATCATGTCCGCCGCCGAGTCCAGCTCCACGCTGACGGCCTACGGCATCGATCTCATCGATGAAGATGATACATGGCGCGTTCTTCTTCGCATTCTCGAACAAGTCACGGACACGGGATGCGCCGACACCGACGAACATCTCGACGAAGTCCGAACCGGAGATGGAGAAGAACGGCACGCCGGCTTCGCCTGCAACGGCTCTGGCCAGCAACGTCTTACCTGTACCTGGAGGACCGACGAGCAGGACGCCCTTCGGAATACGTGCGCCAACCAGGTTGAACTTGCGCGGATCCTTCAGGAAGTCAACGACCTCCACCAGCTCCTGCTTCTCTTCGTCTGCCCCCGCAACATCCTCGAACGTGATGCGCTTCTTCTCTTCATTGTACAGACGCGCACGGCTCTTGCCGAAGTTCATGACCTTGCCGCCGCCGCCCTGGGCTTGATTCATAAGGAAGAAGAACAGGATGAAAATAATCACAAAAGGAATGATGGAAGTAAGGAACGTCAGCCAAATGCTAGGCGTATCCATCTTCTTCGCTTCAAACTCGAACTTGTACTTCTCCCCCGCATCCTTCAAATCCTCGCCGGCTTCGAGAGGAACTCTTGATACGAATTGATCGCTCTCCGCATCAGCAGGAGCTTTTCTATATTTACCTGTGACCCAATAAGTCTGACCATCGTACTTCATCGTAAGCTTAGCTACGTTGTCGTCACTGATAGCCTGTCGAAGCTGATCATAGCGAATGCCTACGGTGGTGTCATTCTGGTTGCTAATAAATTGAACGATCCCGACGGTCACCAAAAAGATGATCAAATAAAAACCAGTATTGCGGATGATCCGATTCATCCCCTACCTCCTCTCAAGACGCTTAAAATATTTTACCATAGCATGACTTTCCATCACA
Source organism: Paenibacillus sp. GCM10023252 (assembly GCF_042653305.1). Lineage (NCBI taxonomy): Bacteria > Bacillati > Bacillota > Bacilli > Caryophanales > Paenibacillaceae > Paenibacillus > Paenibacillus sp. GCM10023252. Next base: position 70,518 of record NZ_JBHSHW010000018.1, on the reverse strand, counting down.
ATAGAACCTCCTGTGACGAGCGGGACATGCAAGGGTGAATCGCTTAATCAAATTTATTCGTAAACTTCCGGCTTGAGCACACCGATAAGCGGAAGGTTGCGATACTTCTCTGCATAGTCGAGGCCATAGCCTACGACGAAGGCATCCGGAAGGGTGAAGCCTGTATAATCCGCCTCCAGATCGACGGTGCGGCGTGCAGGCTTGTCGAACAAGGTGACAACCGTAACCGACTTCGCATTGCGGCGCTCCAGCACATCAATCAGATAGCTGAGCGTCAGCCCGCTGTCGATGATATCCTCGACAATGAGGACATCCCGGCCTTCCACGGAGACATCCAGATCCTTAATGATCTTCACGACGCCTGACGACTTGGTCGAAGCCCCGTAGCTCGATACCGCCATGAAGTCAAGCTCCAGCTTGATATTCATCTCCTTAACCAGATCGGACATGAAGATGAATGCGCCCTTAAGGACGCAGATCACGAGCGGATTACGCCCTTCGAAGTCCCGGCTCAAGATCTCTCCGAGCTCCTTCACCTTAGCTGCGATCTGTTCCTTGTCATACAATACCTCTTGAATATCATTCAGCAACTTGAGAATCCCCCTACGTGTAATAACTATGTTTATGAGTATACCAGTGCATCTTATTCGTTATCCAGCGCATCTGCCTTGCGCAGCCGGAAGCCGATGACGTGCTTCGTCTGAGGACCGACCAGCGCATGGGCGGAACGCCGAATTCCGGGAATCCAGAGCAGCCGGCCATCCGCGTCCGCTAAGAGAGGGTACCTGTCCCGCTCGGACGGCGGAACCTTCTCATCGACGAACATATCTTGCACCTTTTTGGAACCATTTAATCCTAATACTTGAATTCGATCTCCGGGCTGCCGGCTTCGAACCGTGAGCGGATAATGAAGCTCGGCGGCGTCGAAGAAGGCTTCGAACCGATCTCCTGCCACACGTCTATCCCCTGCTCCGAGCGCTTCCAGCACATAGCCGCTGACAGGCAGCGGAAGCTCTCCGTGCTCTGGAACGATGCAGCTGAAGCCAGCTGCGCGGTCACTCCCGGCACTCACCCTCTGCCATCGCAGAAGGTCGTATTCCCGCACGCACTTGATTCCGCCATGTACATCCGCCTGCCAAGTGCTGGGAGCATCCGGCCTTGCTGCAGCCCGCATCCCCTCAATCTGCTCGTAGGAGATGGAATCCGCTTCCTGTGACAGATAATTTAATATTAGTTTAATCAATCTCCTTTGTAAAGCGACGTGAAGACCGGTCAAATCCTTGCACGCCAAGGCGTATCCCTCGGGCCGCTGAACGACGATCATCTGGAATTGCTGCAAGGTCTGGCTCTCCATCCACTCATCCTCGCCATGCGCCATCTCGGACAGATGCTGCAAGGATTCCGTGAGCCGCGGATTATATTGGGACAAGTAAGGAAGGACGTCCATCCGGATCTTATTCCGGAAATAATAGCGTTGTTCGTTGCTGCTGTCGATGCAGTAAGGCACCGCATGCTTCTCGCAGTAACGGAGCAAGTCTAACTTGTTCATACGAAGCAGCGGGCGGATGAGTTCCACGTTTCTCAAGCTGCGCTTCATGGTAATTCCAGCTAACCCGCCCGGGCCGGTTCCCCGGATGAAGCGCATGAGCACGGTCTCGGCTTGATCGTCGCCATGGTGGGCCAGCGCAATCTTGGACGCTCCGTACTTCGCAGCCGTCTGCTCCAGGAAGCCGTACCGCTTGCTCCGGGCTGCCGCCTGCGCGTTCATTCCTGTCTCTACTATATAAGCAGGCAGATCGAAGACGGCATATTCGAACGGAAGACCGAGCTCCTCCGAGAACCGCCTCACCGTCTCTGCTTCTCCCGCGGAGGCCTCCCGGAAGCCATGATTCACATGGGCGGCCACAATCGTAAGCTTATGTAATTCGGCTAACTTAGCCAGCATATGGAGGAGCGCCATTGAATCCGGGCCGCCGGACACCGCCGTCACCACCGTATCGCCTTCCTGCCAGAGCCCCTCCGTCCTTGCGAGCTCGCTGACCCGCTTCAAGATATCGCTGTTCTGCTCGTGCATGCAACCTTACACCCCATTACCCATCTAATCATGCTGCTACTCGCGCTACATGCCGCCTCGCACGATGAACCAGTACACGGAGGCGGCGAGGAGGAGCGCCGAGCCGGCGAACAGCCCCTTGAGCCAGCCGGGCGTAGACGCCGCCGGCCGCTGCTTGGCCCGCCGCGGGTGCATGTGCGTACGCCATGCGGCCGCGGCCTCGCCGGCGCTGGCGAAGCGGCCGGCGAGGGCCTGCTCCAGCCAGCCGCTGACGGGCCTCAGCGGCTGGCTGGCTTCCGCGAGCCGGAGGAGCTCCTCGGGCGAGCGGTTCTGCGGCAGCAGCGCGGCGGTCAGCTGCTGCAGCCGCTTGGGTTCGTGCAGCTGGAGGCAGAGCACCGCCAGCGAGAACAGGTCGTAGCGAGCATCGGCCGAGCGCGAGCCCGCATTCCAGTAGCCGCGGTCATAGATCTCGGTGAACTGGCGAACAGCCTTGCCTGCGGCGGTCACGCCGCCGTAGTCGACGAGTTCCACGTTGCCGTAATCGGCGACGAGAATATTCTCCACCTTGAGATCCCCGAACACCCATCCGTTCTCATGCAGCACAGACAGCTTGTTCAGCAGTCCCAGCACGACCAGCGGGAACCATTCCTTCCCATTCTGATCCATGTACTCCGAGAGCGTCACACCGCGCACGTACCGCATCGTATAGAACGGATAGTCCTTGCCCGTCACATCGCTGAAGTCATCGACGTCATAGAGGAACGGTTCCCCTCCGCCGAAGCTCTTCAGCTTGGACAGCGACTGGAGCACGTTAATCTCCGACTGAAGATCGACCGCATCCGCCCCGACCTTGAGCGCATACCACACCCGATCGCGCTGTACGAGGTACACCTTGCCGTTCGCCCCCTCGCCCAGCAGCCGCTCGACCAGGTACCTTCCCTGCTTCCACTTCCCCGTAATGATAGTGCCCTTGCGCAAGCTTAAGTTATACGACGTAGTCACTCATCATCCCATCCCGTTCATCTCTGCTTCTCTTACCATAATCCCCCCCGCGGTAAAAATCAATCACATGCATCAGAGCAGGTCCCGTCGGCGTCGTTCCTCCCATCTGCAATCTCGGGAATATCGCATGCACCCCGTTCAGATTGGAGGTCCAATCCCGGTCTAGCACACACTCCTCGCCATGCCGCGTTCCTGGAAAATGAAAGACAGACAGCTCGCTCTTCCCCTGCCGAGCCTGCAAGCTCAGCATGAGGTCCTGAATGGCCTCCTCGACCGCTGCCATCTTCGGCTTCATGCTCGCGCTCGCATCAATCAGCAGAGCAACCTTCAGCGCCTGCGTCTCGCCCAGCTCGTCAATGACCCGGACGACTTCGCCGCGCTTCTCTGGAGGCAGCGCCTCGATCGACCCGTTGCCCAGCACCTGCTTCAGCTCCTTCTGCACAGCCAGCTGCACCGTCTGCATGACCGTCTTGCGCGTCATCATCTGAACAGTCTGTGACAGCTGCCTCATATGGACAAGGCGGCTCATCCCTCCGCCAGCTCTAGCAATCTCTTCAATCTCTGCAGCACCGAGTTCTCCCACATCGCCATAGTCCAGCACCCCGACGACGTTCACCGATATCCCTTCCGCCTTCGCATGTGCCGCCGCTACGACCGGACTTGTACCTACATTGGAGCACCCATCCGTAATCAATAGAATCTGCTTCATTGCTGTTCCCTCCTTCTAGCATCTACTAACAGCTTTGCCTAGAATGAGCTCTCTTAACCTTCTAATCTGCGGTTCCAGCCCCAATACGAATAAGACATCCGTATGCGAATGGGCATACTAGATGTCTTGTATAGGGAACAGCCCTCATAAGACTGTCGATGAGTATAGGATGATTACAGTGATTACGGGCAGAAGTTGCTAGATGGGCCGATAGGCGTCTCCTCCTTCTTCTCCTTCATATTAGCAGGAATAGATCTTGTTGGTATGCAAAATGCTTAGGCATCTGTCTCCCATCTGGCTGTCTGCACAGCAGGTGAGCCTCTCGGCTGGCTGGCTGCTCGTTCACGAGACTCCGCATGCCGCTGCTTCTTGCCCTCTGTGTGCACCGCTTGCTCTGCGCCACTGATGATTCGATCTCTCTGTGCCGGGTGCCCTCCTCCTTGCCGCGACTTGTCGAAGGCAAGCACCTTCGCCCCGCTCTTGCGCGTCTCTGTATAGCCCTCACGAAGCCATCTCGCCTTGTCGCTCGACGCCGCTGGTTGCTTGCGAACCGGCATCGCAATGAGTTGGCCTAGCTTCGGTCTATGCCGGTCTGACCCTCCTGCAGCTGCAGCAGTTCCCGGCACTCCCCCTGCTGCCAAGGCCGCAGCAGCCGCTGCTTCGGCTGCTGCCGCGCGGATCCCCTTCACCTGGGCAGCGCTGAAGCTCGCCCCTCCTGCTCTGGTCGGCGTGGACATCGCTGCATCTGGCGTCCCACCAATAACTATTCCCCCTGCCGGAATCGCATACGTTAAGCTCACGGCCCCTTCCTCTTCCATTACCTCTAATCCCTCTCTCTTCTCCCCCTGCAGCCCGCTTCCAATCGTATGAATCATCTTCCTCAAGGCAGATACCGCTCCCTTAATCGCTTGACCCCAACCTATCGTAATTGCTGCCATCTTAGCTCACCGTCCTTGGACGCTCGATTTTGGATACTCCCGGCCAGCGGAATGACGCCCACTCCGGCATATGCTTGTCCACACGTGCTACGACGACCGTCATATCGTCGATAATCGCTCCATCATGATGGCGGACGACCGTCTCCAGCAGCGCATCGGCCATCTCCTGCGGGTCATTCGTCTTCATCTCGCCGAGCACCCGCTTCATCCACATCTCCTTGTTCACCGCAAGCCCAGGAGCATCATAGATGCCGTCGCTCATCATAATGAGCGTATCCCCTGGCTGCAGCTGCATCGTCACCAGATCAATATCAATATCCTGCAGGATGCCGATAGGCAGATTGTTCGCCGTGATCGGAATCACCTCGTTTCCTCGTTTGATGAAGCTTGGGGTAGAGCCGATCTTCATGAAGGTCGTCTTCGCCGTATTCAGATCAATAAGCGCTAAGTCCACCGTGGCGAACACCTCGTCGCTCGAGCGCAGCAGCAGGACAGAGTTGACCGACTTCACGGCCAGCTTCTCATCCATCCCCGACTGCAGCAGCTGCTGCAGAATGGACAAGGCTGCACTGCTCTCTTGGCGGGCACGCTCGCCGTTGCCCATGCCGTCGGATATGGCCACCGCATACTTGCCGTTGCCAAGCTCCACGAGCGTGAAGCTGTCTCCCGACAGCAGGTCGCCGCCCTTGGCTGCCCCGGCAATGCCGGTCTCGATCTCGAACTCCTTCGCCGAGCCGAACACCACGAGCGTAGGCTCGCCGTTCCGCTCCGGCCGCCGCTCAGACTTCACGGCGATATGCTCGCCGAGAATGTCCGAGAGGAGCGGTGCGATGATTTTGCGACACTCGTCATAGCCTCCTCCGAACAGATGATATACCTCTACCTCAACGTTCCCCTCCTCCAGATTAATGACATCGATGTCCTGAATCGATAGGCCAAGCCCCTCCAAGGCTTCTCTAATCTGCTCCTCCTGCAGATGCAGCGTCTGTCCCTCCCGCTTAATCTCTCTGGCCAGGTCCTCCATCACCTGGGATACGCCCGACAGCTGATCGGCGACCAATTGACGGGAGTCATAGATCTGCTTCTTCCAATGCATATCATTCTTGTACAGCTCATACTGGCTCTTCATCAAGGAGAGCACCTGGTTCGTCTTGATGCAATGGGCTGCCCAAGAGCGGGGAATATCATTCACCGCCGGCACCTTATCTCCTTCCACCGTCGTCATCATCTCTGTCATGACCTTGTAGGTCTGATAGAACTTGTCCTCCCAGCACATATTCTTCCGATGGCAGGTCGCACAGCTCCTCTCCGCCACGGCGTTCATGAAGTGACCGAGCTCCTCCTCCCGCTTCGCCGCTACTTCCCCTCCATTCAGTTGACCGAAGCTGCGGGACAGCTGCTTGAACACCTCCGAGTACTGCGATACTCGCTGTGCGGTCACCTCTCTCACACGCTTCGCATATTCATGCTGCGACTTCGCATGCTCGTTCGTTCCGGGAACGTACCGAGCGATGGTTCGAATCATCATTCTCGGGGTAAGCATGAATAACACCGCTGCGGCGACAGACTCCCAAGTGGACGACATCACGTCGGCTTGGTTGCCTACATAGATGGACAAGATGGACGTTCCGAGCAGCATGCCGAACGCCACTGCCATCTTCCCTCCTTCACGGAGCAGTCCGGCTAATAGACCAGAGAAGGCGAGAAGGCTCATCTGTACGATGGAGTGAATGTCTGCCAGGCTCAAGATGAGTCCAGCGACGACTCCGACCGAAGCCGCCAGAGGCGCACCGCCAGCAAGCGCGAACAGCAGCAGCATATACCGGGACATCACATGCTCGGCCGACATATCGTAGAACACCCAGCCGACGGCGCCTGTCATGACGGATGCGAGGAGAATCATTAGGCAGATGATCTCCTCATTCTTCAGAGATGCCGTCTTCTTCGACATCGTCAGGACAGGGATCGCTTGAATGAACACGAGCGTCAGGACGAAGCCGAGCCCCGCCTCTACAGCCACGAGCATGAAGTCATACCAGCCCAGCGCATTATCTATGAAAACACCGAACAACTGCACAAGCATCGTCGAGATGAACACGAGCAGCGGGGCGGTGGAAAGTTCGGCCTTCTCGTAAGTCTCTAACCCTCGTATGAGCAGATACAGGACTGCGATCTCCATCGCGATCCACATCGGCGCAGGGGTAACGGCGAACCAGCTTCCAACGACGAGGGACAAGCCTGCCCATAAGTAGATATCCTTACGCATGAAGTAGATGACGGCGAAGTAGGCTGCCGCGAACGGCATAAGGGATTCCAGGATGACAGCTCGGCCTAACAGGAAGCCTACCGCAACGAGCAGAATGGCCCATTTCTTAGAGATTACGACTTGAAGCCATTTTGCAGCAGCTGCCCTCTCGCTTCCCTTGCGAATAGCCGCTTGCACTCTGCCCGCCTTCTTTATTCCAGGAAACATCACTACGTTTTCCTTGTCCACGCTCAGACACCACCATTTCCGTTTTGTTATCGTGTTCCCCATTATAGGAGGGTCCTCACAGGAAGTTTGTCAGAAGACGTAGGGCGAACCAAAGTTTTTTCCGACAAAGAATCAGCCGCTCGCGCTGCTTGTCAGGAGGCGCTGGAGGCAGGCGGCGTAAGCATTCGACTCTGTCACGACATTTGGTGGATGGGGAATGCTGGAAGCTAGTTGTAGTTGTAAGCGCTCTTATTTTTGGCGAAACGGAGTCCGAACCTGTCGGGTTATTAGGTTATCGCGGGGAAAATTTATGGAATAAAAATCGGTGCCATGCATAAGAGTGGTGGAATCGACAGACCATTCGGCTGGGGACAGGCTGATGAGCAATGAGCCGCATCCTTCGGCAAGCCATTCGTCAGACTTCTACTTGCCGCGGAGGAAGATAGCGGGCTGGAGTTGGGCGAGTTGGGCTTCAGGACAGGCTAGAGAGCCGACATGCTCAGGGTTCGAGTATACGTTAACGCGGATATTCCATGTTAAGTCGGCTTAGCTGGAGGGTCAGAGTGGTCTTAAGGAGGTTTATCCGCGTTAAGTCTCTCTGAGCAGGGAGGACAGTGGGACCTGCGCATGCGGCTCACCAGAAATGCTGAAGCATCACATTCCGATGCTGTTCCATCTCCAGCCGTGCCGTGCCGGAGTTCCCCAGCTTGTGCCAGCGGCTCTCCATACTAGCATCCGGACGCAAAAAAAGCAGAACCCGAAGGTTCTGCTCCTGTATGAAATATGACTGCGCGTTATACCCGCTTAGCTCCACGGCCGCCGCGCTTGCCTTCCGTGTTCTTTTTAAGGGATGAGATACGTTCTTCACTGTCCTTCAGGAAGCGTGACACTTTATCCTCGAAGGATGGCTTACCGAATGGCGCTCTGCCTTGGGAGGATTTGTTGAAAGGACGTCCGCCGCGATCTTGACCGCCGCCGCCGCCGGGACCACGATTAAACCCGCCGCCGCCACCACCGCCGCTAGGACGATTGAAGCGTTCGCCGCCACCACCACCGCTGCCTGAACGCTCGCGTGCAGGAGGAGGCTGATGACCTTCTGGACGGTCTATTGCTTGCTTAATGGAGAGCCCTATCTTACCGTCTTTGTCCACATTGATAACCTTAACCTTGACGACGTCGTCAATCTTCAGGTGATCCTTCACGTCCTTGACGTAGTTGTCGGCAATCTCCGAGATGTGAACGAGCCCTGTGACACCTCCCGACAAGTCGACGAATGCCCCGAAATGCGTAATGCCTGTCACTTTACCTTCCAACTTGGCGCCCACTTCTATTGCCATAAAATAAAATGTTCCTCCCTAAACGTTTTGCGATAGTTCTAACTACTTTAATTATAGCGCAAGCCAAGAAGCAAGGTCAACAGACGTTCACCCTGCCAGGCTGTCTATTCCGTGTGAATTTGCTGCTCGCCCTGCTTGACCATACCTTGCTCCTTGGTCGCAATCTGAGCAATATATTCGGGATCACTGAGCCGGTCGATCTGCTGCTGCAGCTCGCTCTTCTTTCCTTCAATCTCACTCTTGCTCTCTATTACAGACGATAGCTTAGCTTTAGTAGCACTTTGCTGGCTTGCCTGGTTCAGGATCGTATAGGTCGCCCAGCTCATGAAGAGCACGATTCCGATCATCCATATCTTAATTCTTCGCTTAGATCCGGCCTGGACAGTATTCTTAACAACAGCTGAAGACGCCAACGCTTATTACCTCCTAGAACCATTTTTTCCACAAAGTTATTGTTCCCCCTCTCACCTTCTGCCATCTGGCAGGAAGCTCCCACTTCCGAATTATGGGCATGACCCAGCCTCCGAGAGGGCGAGTAACGGGCTTCAATATCCATAATAGCAATAGCCAAAAAGGACGTACCAATTGTACCACAATCTTCAAAAGGAATACAGTAAACGCCGCGGCAAAGCCCAATAGGACGAGAATAAGCTTGTACAATAATAGAATCGGCTTAATCACGAGAATATCTACGCACTTCATGAAGAAGCGAATCAGAGCGCGCACGGCCCCTATTAACCATACAGTTAGCGCAATCACCGGCTTGCTGAACAGCCAGTAATAACAGACAACCCCAATGAGCAGCCCGAGGAAGACATACGCCCGCACCTCGCCGTTGTTGCTGGCATACAGCACTCGGAATACGATGATTGTAGCAGCCGTCCAGTATATCAAGTCGAGCATCGGAAGCCACCAACGAGCCAGCTTAAGCTCATTCGACACGACCCGGTAGCCATCGAAGACCGCTCCCATGCCGACGCCGGACAGCAGCATCATGGCCATCGTCCACCATTGCATGCTAAGTGTCACTTGAATAGCTTCCCTAGCAATCCCCTGGACTTGGAAGAAGTGTTAGCGTCCAGATAGGCGAGAGAGTGGACATAGCCTTCAATGGCAACTAAGCCTTGCTCCAAGCTTAGATGCTTAATATGCAAGTTCTGTCCCTTAATCGTCAGGAAGCCAAGATCCGTCTCCAGCAGGAATTCTTCGCTGTCGAAGCTCTCCACATTCAATACGCCTGTAATCTCCAGCAGCTTGCGGTTCAGCATCTTCACTTCCTGCCGCTTCTGCCCCTTCAATTGGTCATTCATAGACTCGTCCCCTCCCAGTCAATACTAAGACTAGCTTATGGGAGGGGACGCCGGATTAGAACTCGACGCCTTCGCTTACTTACCCTGATGACCATCGCTTGAATCAGCTTAATCCACTGAATGCTCCGTACGGCTTCGCGCGGTACCCTCAGTCTCTATCCCTTGTCTGAAGCGTACTAACGCATTCACAGCGACACCGAGCAGGATACCGAACACGACACTCGTCACATTGAAGCCTAGAATGATGAAGGTGAACATCTCGTCCTTGAAGGGCAGCAGCTCCGCGTAATCGAACAAGTAGGCAGCAGCCGCATAGATGGGTACGAAGAGGAGCAGGGCGAGCATCGTGACACGCCAGTAGCCATGTCGAATGAAGAGGATGATGGGCATGGAGAATAAGACAGCTAGCAGCAAGGTGATGATGGGTTCAATCCGAAGCAGTTGCTCATTGTAGTAGGCGAGATAGTAGTGGGTGAGTCCGATTGCCGCGTAGAGGATGCTGAGCACAATAGCGAATAGGAAGGAGCGGCTTGCGGTAGGACTGGTCTTGCTCATCGGTCTACCTCCGTTCTGCATGAGGACTAAGGTATGGGTGAATTAGAATTCGCTCTGCCCCCACCCATATCCTCTATCCCCGGTGTAAAAAAAAGCCAAGGCCTCTCCTCACAGATCATAATGACATTGCCATCTGGATCTACTACGGTGAAGAACGCCATCTCCCCGTGTCTCTCAATTCCGGTGAACACGTCTATCCCCTGCTGCTGCACGTAAGTGTAGGCTTCCTCGATATCGTTGGTACCCAGCATGAACAGAATGCTGTAATCCTCTCCGCTCCTGCTGCGATTCGCATCAAGCAAGAGGACAGCGCCGCTAATGACCGGCAGTCGATAGACGGATCCGCTTGTTCGATCTGACTCCTCCTGCAGCGGGATGCCCAGCAGGTCTGTATACCAGCGAGCAGCTTCCGCTGCGTTCTTCACATCGAGGAACACCCCTGTAACCTTAGGCTGTATCGAGCTCGTCACATCGCCCCTTGTTGGGTCAACAGTCAACTGGCCCTCCTTGGTCCAGCAAGCCATAAGGGCGTTGCCGTCCGGGTCACGGAATGTGAAGTACGCCATGCTACCATGATCCTGAGTCTCACCATACACCTCAGCCCGTCTATTGGTATAAGCATAAGCCTCATCGATATCACTTGCTGCGAACATGAACCGGGGCTTCATCTCTTCCCGCCATGCAGGGTCCAGGCGATTCTCCCGATTAGAGTCGAGGATGATGCCCGTCCCCTCGAGCTCGAACCAATAGACAGGTCCTCCGCCAACCAGCCTCTGTTCCTGAACCTCCACATTCAATAGACGAGCATACCATTCGGCTGAGCTTCTTAGCTCACTGACGTGTACGAATACACTGCCGATTCGATTCTCGATGAGCAGGGATCGGGATAGCAGCACCCGTCCTTCCCTTAATGATTCGTTCCTGTTGTTCGTGATGTCTCTCGTCAAGATCGTCTCCTCCTTTATTTGAGCCGCATGAATTAGGTATGAGCTTATAGATGTTGATGCTTATACGAATGTATATTCGCTTTTTATTGAATATATCCTTCTTTTACCACCTAATAATATTGAGTCTTCACCCTCTTAAGCTGCGCTACAATAATGACCGAGATGACGACGAGCAGGAACCAGGAGCTGATCTTGCTGAGATGGACGAGCTGCCATTGCTGCTCTTGATCCGGATACGTCCACGCGCCCAGGAAGGTCGAGATATTCTCCGCAATCCAGATGAAGAACCCGATGAGCAGGAAGGACAGCACCATAGGCATGCGGTACATGTGAAGGCCGACTTGGAAGTGAACCTGTGTGCGGTAGAAGACGAGGAACAGCAGCACGGTTAGCAGCCAGCGGAAGTCCCAGACATAGTGGTGGGTGAAAAAATTCAAGTAAATCGCTGCGCTGATCGATACCGTTAGCCAAGGCGCCGGCCACCCGGTAATGTTAAGCCGCATCCGCCGCCAAGACTGGCAGATATAGCTCGCCACGCTCGCATACATGAAGCCGCTGTAGAGCGGAACGCCGAGCAGCTTGGACCAGCCTGCCTCCGGATAAGACCATGATCCCATATGGACCTTGAACAGCTCCAGCATGAGACCGATGACATGGAACAGGCAGATGACCTTAAGCTCATCCAACGTCTCCAGCTTGGTGAGAAGCATGCCTGCCTGAGCCAAGATGCAGATGAGCAGAATGAAGTCGTAGCGGGGCAAGTAGGGATTGTCGATGTACTTGGATACGGCAAGCGTCAAGAAGATCATGACAGGGAAGATGCAGGCGAGGGCTTGCTCGCGGGCGAAGCGCAAGAGCTGCTGCAGGGCGTGTAATACAGGTCGCTTATTATGGGTTGATTGCCTTACGTTCATGGATTCGATCCTCCAATAAGTCATTCATAGGTAGAAGAGCTATAAGAGGATACGTGGAAGGGCGGGGGAATGTTGCAACCATCACAAACCCACTGCCTCCTGAGAGACAGCGGGTCGTGTGGTTAAGCTGCTATGGAAATAGTGATTCGATTAATACTCCCAGCGCCCGATATCGGGTGCGGTACCGTTATAAGGCTGCCCTACGTTAATCCCCTTGTTGACGACGAAGCTGGTGGACGAAGCAGGCTTGTAGTACGAATCCCATCGGCTTCCCGTGTTGTTGAAGCCAGGGAGACCCTTGATGTTGCCCGCGCCCAGCGAGCTGCCGTTCAGCACGAAGTCGGCTTTCTGGCTGTTCGTATGATACTTCAGGTTGTTCGTGAATGCCGTCACGCCCGCACCTTCCACATCAGCGCCTTCTGTGTTCAGGAAGACGTTGTTGCGGACTTCCACGTTGGAAGCACTGTTGAACTGCAGGCCATTGCCCATCCGGTCGAATATGTTGTTGTAGATCTTGATGTTCGAGGCCGTATCCGGCACGAAGACCGCCGAGCTGTTGCCGAAGCCGAAGCCCGGCGTGCGGTTCACGTTGGCGAAGATGTTGTTGCGGATAATAAAGTTCTTGAGTGTGTAGCTTCCGGCTCCCCACCAGATCGCGATGCCGAAGCCTTTGTCCTGAACATAGTTGTTATAGATCTGAACGCCGGACAATGCAGCCTCGAACGCTTCCTTGCCGCTGCTGCCGTCCTGGTCGATCATGATGACGTTGTAGACCTTCAAGTTGTTCGCGTCCGTACCGCTTGGCAGATAGTCGTCGTTCACATCCGCGTGGTTGACGAAGGACATCCATGTATTGGTGTTCACATTGTATACCTCATTGCCGTAGCTGAGATTCCAGAGCTCGATGGAGATCTTCTCCCCCCAGGCTGGATCGCTCTCGCTCACGGTAATGTCCGCATCGTGAATCTTAACATTCCGGAAGTGGCCGACGAAGATGAACTTGATGCCGTATCCGACCGTATCGTTAACTGTGATGTTGTAGATATCCGCGCCGTCGAGGCCGGCGATATTCAGGTTGCCCAGCGTCTCGCTGCCCAGCTGTGCGCCGTTGTTCGTGAAGTTCACATTGTAGATCTTGGTATTGTTCATCCACTTGCCTTCAGGCAATGGAATATACCACCACATATCGCTGCGTCCGAATACCGCGCCACGCTGCTGGAAGTTCTTAATGTCCACATCGTGCATGGTCACATTATTCCGATTCTCAACCCAGACGCCGGCCTTCACCGTCTTCGCATTGCCGTCCAGTGTGAACCCGCTTAGCGTCTGATTGCCGTTCGCTGAGTTCAGCATGTTGGCAGGATCGCCGTAGCGCGGATTCGATCCGGAGTAGCCCGGAGAGAACAGCTGGATCAGGCTTCCTTCATAGATCAGCTTCCAATCCGGATTACTGGAATCCCAACCAGCCGTGTTGGAAGGAATGGCTGCATTAGCCGTGATGATCGTCGAAGTCTTACCTGCGCCCTTCAGGTTGACGCCGAGCGGCAGTCGAATCGCCTGCGATTCGACGAACGTACCCGCTGCGACGTTGATCGTGTGGCCTGCATCTGCCGCTACCTGCGATGCGGCATAAGCAATGGTGCGCCACGGGTTCGCCGAACTACCGTTACCCGTCGTGTTGCTGCCGCCGAGCGACACATAATAGTTGGTCGCGCCTGGCGGAGGCGTTGGCGTCGGCGTTGGCGTCGGCGCTGCCGCCGTCGTGAAGGAGATGCCGGCATTGGTTGCAATCTGTGTGCCGACGCTGTTGACCGCCGTTACTCTCCAATAATAATTCGTGCTGCCGGCCAGATTGACGGCAGGCTGATAGCTCGTTCCGGAGATGCCGGTGAGGTTGATCGCAGGACTGGAATAGTTCGAGTTAACGGATACCACCAGGTTGTAGGTAACCGCCCCGGCCGAGGCTCCCCATACGAAGTTCGGCTTAAGGGCGACCCCGGTTGCTCCGCTTGCGGGAGCGTTCTGCGTGAAGGAGCCCGGCGCATCCGGCGTTACATAGATATAATCCAGGTTGGCGATTGAACCGGTGTTCGCGTTGCTCCGGATGGAGATCGTGTTGACGCCGCTGTTCAGCGTTACCGTCTCGTTCAGGTCCGCCCATGTGGACCAGCTTCCCGTGCTTGACAGGCTAAGCGTCTTCACCTTCGCTCCGTTCACATACAGATCCTGGCCCGAGGCGGCACCGCCGCCTGCAGCGTAGCGAATCTTGATCGCCCGGCTGCCTGCAGACGTAACATTAACTGCAAAGTCCGCTCTAGCGGAGGAATTATACGCGAAGCCTTCGGCATAGCCCGTGCCCGAATAGTTCTGGTACATGGAGCTCGCCGCGGCACCGCCGGATAGCGTCGCGTTCTCAGCTTCATACAACGACGTTCCCGACGGTGGAGGCGTCGGCGTCGGCGTTGGCGTCGGTGTTGGGGTTGGGGTTGACGTCGGTGTTGGGGTTGGTGTTGCTGTCGGGGTCGACGTCGGCGTTGGTGTTGGCGTTGGTGTTGGCGTTGGCGTTGGTGTCGGGGACGTGCCGATCGTCAGGTCCAAGTAATCGACGTTCGCGGACGACGCGACGTTCGATTCGCTCTTGATCTTGATTGATTGATAGCCGGCCGGGACAGTGAACGTCTCCGTCAGCGTCGCCCATGTCGTCCAGGAAGACGTCTGGGGAAGGCTCAGCTGCTTGATCTTCGTACTGCCCACATACAGGGCAAGGTTCGTTACCGTACCGCCGGTTGCATTGGCGTATCGGATCTCCAGTGTAACCGAGGAGCTGGAGGACATCGACTTATCGAAGCTGATCTGCGACCACTCGCTCGTGAAGCCCGTTACATAGCCCGTTCCGGAGTACCCCGAATTAGTGCTGGACGTGGTTACGTTCGCTTTGTTGGTGTTCTCGGCTTCGAACCGCTCCGCTGCCGCATACGCCTCTCTCGAACCTCCGACGCCTTGAAGCAGCGCAAGCAACAGAGCGAATACCAACAGCAGGGCGAGCTTGCCCTTATTGCGCGTTATACTCCATACCGACATGACATATCCTCCTTCAGAATAATAGTTTGTTTTCATAAGAGCGCCTACAATTCCTCTTACACACTTTCCGCTTGTCCTCCCGCTCCCTTCACCTCCTCACGACTATGTATGAATTCACAACCGGAATAAGTGTGCACAGTCACTATAGCGCCGCAGCGAATATTTTTCTTCCTCACGGAGCAACGAAATCTATCATTTTCCAACGAAAATGAATCATATATGGAAGTTGTTCACGTTCATCAATTGAAATCCCCTATTCTTCAGAACACCGTGCCTCTGAACACGTCATAATAAAAAAAGGGCCGTCCTCAGGATTAAAAACCCTTCGGACAGCCCTTATCTGCTTACCAGCCGAGGTCACCCTCGGGTTGGCGTTGTTCTTCTCTCAGCAAAGTGTACAATTCGCTAGCTTCATCCTTACGCGTCGTCTCGGCGATGCGCTCAACGCGCACCGTCACGATCTTCTGACCGTATTGAATCTGGAGCTCGTCACCGGCCTTGACCGCGCTGCTCGCCTTCGCTTCACGGCCGTTAATCCAGACGCGTCCTTGCTCGGATACGTCCTTAGCGACGGTGCGCCGCTTGATTAGACGTGACACTTTGAGGAATTTATCGAGTCTCATGAGACTACTTAATAGCTTCTTTTAGTTTGTTGCCGGCTTTGAATGCAGGAACCTTGGACTCAGGAATCGTGATTTCCTTACCAGTCTGCGGGTTGCGGCCTACACGACCGGAGCGCTTGCGAGTCTCGAATGTACCGAAGCCGATGAGTTGTACTTTGTCGCCGCCAGCTAGAGCGTCTGTTACTTCGCCAAGGAAGCCGTTCAGTACGGATTCTACGTCACGCTTAGTCAAGCCGCTTTTTTCTGCAATGTTGTTGATCAGGTCTGTTTTGTTCATTATTGTTGCCTCCTAATTTTAGATAACATCGATTTTTTTGATGAGCTTTCGGAACGAATATCGCGAGTACCGCGCCGTACCTTAGGTCATGAACTTTGCCGAAGGATACTACTTCTGCTCTCGCTTCATTAATTCCTGCTGTTAGGTGAAATTTTTTTACGAAAGATGCGGAATGACGGCGAAATATGGCGAATCTAGTCTATGAACGGGTCTTAGCCTCTTCCCACCATCGATCCATTTCTGTTAAGTCAGTCTGGTCAAATGTTCGCCCGCTTATACGAAGCTGGTCTTCGATATAAGAGAATCGGTCCTTGAACTTCTTGTTCGTACGGGACAAGGCCTCCTCCGGATCCGCATGAATGAATCTAGCTGCATTGACTACAGCGAAGAGCAAGTCTCCGAGTTCACCCGCCTGATCCTGTTCATCCGAGATCTGGATCGCCTCGCGCAGCTCGTCCAGCTCCTCCGCAATCTTAGCGAGCACTGGCTCCAGCTCGCCCCAATCGAAGCCAACCTTCGAAGCCTTCTTCTGCAGCTTATATGCCTTCATGAGCGCAGGCAAGTCACCAGGGATTCCATCGAGGACGGATGTCCTGTCCTGATCTCTGCCCTTCCGCTTCTTCTCCTCCGCCTTCATCTGCTCCCAATTCGCCAGCGCTTCACCTGAATTACCCGCTGCACGCTCTCCGAACACATGCGGGTGGCGGAAGATCAGCTTCTCATTCAGCCCCTCAATGACATCATAGACGGAGAACGCTCCCGTCTCTTCCTCCATCTGGCTATGGAGCATCACTTGGAGCAGGACGTCTCCGAACTCCTCGCACATCCCATCAGGATCATCATTGTCGATAGCCTCGAGCGCTTCGTACAGCTCTTCAATGAAGTTGACGCGAAGCGATTGATGAGTCTGCTCTTGATCCCATGGACAGCCCTCAGGGCTGCGCAGAATCGAGACAATCTCATGCAGACGGTCGAAGGAACGGCCCAGCACCTTGTCGTCATCCGAACGAGGTACCCAGATCAGCGTGAGATTCCCGATACCAGGTGTGCGATCCAGCTCATAGAGCGGAACCTTCACCATCTGCTCTTCGCCAGCTACGCCGAGGGCATGGCACACGACAACCTCGAAGTCATCGGGATATCGCTCCATGAGCGCCAGCTTCACATCCGAAGCAGTGAAGGTATCGTACACTTGGCCAATAATCGTGTGCAGCCGCGGCTGCAGGATGGAAGCCTTCAGCTCAGCTGCATCCAGGAGGGCGAAGCCCTCAATCGGGTCGAACCCGAGCCTGGTGAATGCTTGATCGAGGAAGCTCTCGCCGCCAAGTATGGTCAGGGAGATATGCCGTGCTGCGCATTGTTCCCGGAGCAGTTGAACCGTTCGCTCTGCGACCATCGGATGTCCCGGCACAGCATACAGGATCGTCTGGGACGGTCCCGCTTGCAGCGACCTCGCCGTCAGCTCGTCCGCGATTGCGGCGTATACATCAGGGAAGGACTCTTGCTCCTCATATATGTAGTCGAATGACTGATAGGTGATTCCTTCGTCTCTTAGCAGAGACATCATAGGATGGTGCTCGGTGCGCACGAACACATGCTCAGCGGCTTGCAGCCTGCGCCATACGCCTAGCGTCAGCTGGTCGGGATCACCTGTCCCAAGGCCGACAACAATCATAGTACCTGCTACTCCTTCAGACACGGCGGGTCCTCCATTCGGATGGCTTGTACTTCAGCCATGGCGACTGGGTACAGACACCATCTTACTGCATCCTGGGGTGAAAATAAAGTTTACAGGGCAGGGCGGGGTGCGGAGCGGCCTGTTATTCCTCGCGGAAATGGAGTGAAAATCTCTGGGTTAGTTAATGGTAATTCATCGTTTTGACTACCCATTTCTTATTCGGTTCCTTATGTAACATGATATATATGATGACACTATCTTTATCTCCAGTGGCCTTCAATCGGAAGGTTGCTTCACCGTATCCATTACTCATGCTTATGCTTGTTTGCGGGAAGAAGCCGAATCGGATTGGCTCGCCAATGACTTCTTGCACGGCTTTATCGTTCGCAATATAGACTATTGCCGTCTTGTATGATGCATTTTGTTTGATCATCGTAGTAAAGCCACCCACCATTACGATCACAATCAAGCTTATAGAGAGAATAATTCTAAGCGCACGACTTGTCTTAGTTCCTGCACTGCCTAGTTGATATACTTCCAGCGCATGATTTATATCCCCTTGTCTTCGCTTATCCTTACCTAGTAGAAGCTGATAAACATCTCTGGGCCAAAAGAAAGAGGCTCTATTGCGAGAGATTAGCTTCTTGGTTGATGGTATGGATCCATCCAGCCCTCTAACACCTAAGTTGAAGATTCGCTTCCCTATACTCCTCCCGCCCAACACATCCTTGAAGACTAGGGCTGATACTCCTGATATCATGATAATGACTACAATTATCGTGGATAGGAGAGTAGCCTCATCCATCCCGTTCATAACTATAAACGTTAAAATAATGATGGCGGATACGATGATATAAACATCGATGAGACTTGCAAAAAATCTACTTGGCAACGATGCTTTTTTCATGTGGGATTCACCTTGCCTGTATAGAATGCTAATACTAGTGAAAAGCCAGAGATTTTCAATAGATATGATGAATTGTCATACAACAAATCTAATCCGGGAAGAACGATAACAAGCTGAAATGCCCCTAATAAGCTAAGCAAAATAGCAGGCAATGTTACAGCTAATAATAGTGGCTTGTTAAATGAGGATCTCCTGCCTATCATAATTAAACTCCCGAAATATAAACCGTCAATAAAATTAACTAGACTTGAAGCCATAATGTATGGGTTTGAATTGAAGGTCATGTTCCTATTTTTTTCATAATAATTCAGTACAACCTCGCCAAAATACAGCCATATTATTGCACCGATTAGCCACAGACCGTAGATGTAATAGATTCTTCTCATCACGTTATTCTCCTATTCGAAAACCATTTAATTAAGCTTTTCAGTATTGAGTCGAGCTATACTAATGGTATTTTTTAATTGCTCTCCGATAGTCATCCCAATGAAAATAATAAGGACCTAAATCAATTAAAACATTATCGTGTTCTAGCATAAAATTACTCCAAGTCACGATGTCATCTTCCAAATCTATACTTACGGATAGAAACCCACATTCTAGGTCCCCACACTCAGGGCAGATTAGAATGGGATACCTATGATACGTAAGCTCGAATGGCTTCTTGAATAAGAGATATTCCAGCGTTAAACTCTGTTGTTCTAAACTTCCCCAGCCCAAAGCAGGTATCATGTCATACTTCTTTAATTTATGGTACAGGGATTCTCCGTCAATCATTATGTCAGCAAACTTTATATTTTTATTACTCAATCGTTCGTGGTCATTCTCGTTGAATCTGTGCGAGAGTTTAGTTTCTATGTTGTTTATTCTTTTCATGGCTAGCTCCCTTATTAGAAATAAAAAAGATTATATAATTAGGGGCTGCTTACGAAGCCATCTTCCGGATAACATTCTAATGGTTTACTAGCCTTGTTTAACTCATCATTTTGTTCTAATTCTCTTAATATCTCATCCACAACAGGCTGATCTAGTGTTTTCATATTAATAAGGTTCTCTAGGTGAAATCCTACTTTATCAGGATAAGCGAAATATTTTAATAATTTTTCTGGTGTAGTTACCATCGACCAACGTTTGCTTCCATCAGAAAACTCCATACTGATGTCAATAAAATCAAGCTTATCATCAACATCATCATCGAATTGCCAACGCACTAGAGATGGAATCGGAACCGTTCCTTCCATAAAATGACCCCTGTGGATCCACACTCTTTTTCCGTGATCACCAGTGATTCTATATTTATAATCATCAATTTTTAAGACTTCATAAGGTTTCCCTCTTGTTAGCGCGTGAGCATATACACCTACACTTGAGCAAGTAACGACGTGTGCTTCCATAAATCACTTCTCATTTCTTATAAGATAACCCTGTTTGCTCCACACTCGACGACAACCTGGTGCACTTGTGCACCTTATCACGCTCCTCGAACCTAGATTGACGTTAACCTAGTGCACTTGTGCACCTTATTGTCCTCGTCAATTATTCGCCGCGCGAAGCCGGCGGCAGCACGCGCCACCGGCGCAAGCGGGCGGCCAGCCTCGCGCCGCCCGGAACCCGCGCGAGCTCGCGCGCGCGGACAGCGCCGCTGCGGAGCATCGCGGCGCCATAGGCGCCAGCGCCGACGGCTACGCCCGTCAGCGCGAGCGCCGTGGCTGCCGCCCGCGGCGGCAGCCAGCCGGCGAGCGCAGGTCCCAGCGCTCGCTCGGCCAGGACGAGCGCCGCGGCCATGACCGCGAGCGCGAGGACCGTGCCCGCGGCCCGCCGGCGAAGCCCAGCGGCGGCCCCGGGCATGGAAGGCGCGCCAGCAGCGGCAGCGCGCCGGACGGCGGCCGCGCCCAGCAAGGCGGCCGCCGTCAGGGCGGCGAAGCCGCCCCAAGCCGCGCCGGCGATGCCGTAGGCCGGCACGAGCGCCGCGTTCAGCGCGCCCTTGAGCAGCGCGGCGACGAGCAAGAGTACCGCCGGGATGCGTACGGCGCCAAGCCCCTGCAGGAGCGGCGCGGCTACTGCACTCACCGCGCCGGCAAGGGCGGTGGCCCCCACGATAGCCATAACCATGGTGCCGCTGGCATTGGCATACAGCATGATATTAATGGGCTCGGCCAACAATACAAGGCCTAAGCTCGCAGCTGCACCAAGCGCCCAAGCTGCATTCATCGCCCAGGCAGCCCGTTCCTTCGCTGCCAGCAGCTCTCCCTTCGATCTGGCCGCGGCAAGACCAGGTACAAGAGCTGCTCCCGCTGCCGCCGCAACCATGGTCACCAGCTGAATGAGCGTCTGCCCGCGGCTGTAGATGCCGAAGGCGGACATGGCAGCCTCCTCGCTTCGCCCGCTCTCCACCAGCAGACGAGGCACCGTTAGCGCATCGACAGCTCCGGCGATGGGCACCACTATGGAGCCTAGCGCAATAGGCAGTGCCAGCCGAGCCAGCTGCCTCATCTCATTGAATACGTCTCGCCTCCCGCTGCCAACTGCTGCTGGTATACGAGATTCACAGGAGACACCCGAGGGAAGGGTCGAAGGCTGGAGAGGCAAGGAGAGTGCTTGTTTCGTTACCAGCCCGGGTGAGCTGATACTTCCGCGCACACTCTCACCCAACATGCCATCGCGGCGCTCATCGAGGCGCCCCTCGGCAGTAAGCAGCTCCCGCCGCATCCGCACCCGCTCCCGCGCACCATATATCACGAACAACAGCAGCGCTGCAGCGCCACCCGCTGCTGATCCGAGCAGCGCTCCTGCTGACAGGCGAGCATCATCCCAGTGGTTCGCTAATCCTGCAGCTAGCAGAGCCAGCATCACAGCCACTCGTACCGCCTGCTCCACCACTTGCGAGCCTGCGGACATGGTCATCCTCCCTAAGCCCTGATAGTATCCTCTCATTGCAGCAACGAGAGGGACGACTAGCAGCGCCCAAGCTACGCTCTTGAAGGAAGCAATCGTCTCGCGGTCCCCTACCCAATCACCGAAGTGACTCGCACTTACCCACACCAAGCCATAAGTCGCAGCTCCCGTCATTCCCAGCAGCAAGAGCGCCGCCTTCAGCACGCGTCTGGTGCCAGACTCCCCTGCTCCGGCCTCCATCCTCTCGACCATGAGCAGAGCCACCGCTGTCGGCAGCCCTGCTGTCGCAAGGACTAGCAGCAGTTGATAGAACGGATATACCGTGTTATAGATGCCGAATACGCGGTCACCCGCCAGATTCTGCAGCGGAATCTTCTGCAAGGTACCGAGCAGCTTCGAGATGAGCGCAGCTGCCCCCATCACCATCGCGCCGCCTAGCCAAGGCTGGATGGCTAATGATGATGTTTCGACGTTTTTTTCACCATTATCTATACGAGAAGAATCTACGCTCTTCATCTTGTTCAATCCCTGGTCCTGGTCCCAGTCGTTCCCTACCCCTACCCTATCCTTGCCCATCCTGCTCATACCGCCAGCACCGCCCGATCCCTATCCTATCCTAATCCTATGAACTTCTCCCATTATACCGCAGCTCCTCCCACCCGGAACTGTTCATTGTAATAATTGTCATGAGACAGCCCTTCCATGGAATAGAGTAGTAACATCGCATTCATAAGGAGGCAAGTACCGCTCATGACTAATGAAGAAGTCACGTTATATCTGTGGAAGCAAGCAAGCTTCTACGGACTATTGGCCGACTACTACAAGTGTGCGAATCCGGAGCTGCATCATTATTATGGCCGTAAGCATGTTGAAGCTCTCTGCAGGCTGGCAGAGCAAGTGGCGAGGTATGGCGATCCCTTCGACCAACAATCCCCCAATGCGAACGGGCCGTTGGTCTCTCCTGCTTCAGGCAACGGCAACCCGTCCTTCCCGAACAACGTGCTTGGCGCACAGGGCGGAGGGAAGCGGCCGGATGAACCTAGCAACTCCGCGGGCTACTCAGGATATGGCGGATATGATGGGTATGGCTATGGTACGAACGGTGGATACAGCGCATATGGCAGTGCGAATGGGTACACCCCATACGGTGCGAACCCGTACAACGAACCTTATTATGGAGGCTACGAGCAGCAGTCGCCCTATATCCGGACCGAGCAGCCGAGTCCCAACCCTGCTCCTCCTCCGAATCCGAATAACATGCCGCCTTCGACCTACGCATCCGTCCGCCTGCTCCACGCCTCTCCGGATGCACCGGCGGTCGATGTCTATGCCAATGGCACGTTAATCGCTTCGAATATTAAGTACAAGGACAGCACTCCCTACTTAATGATTCCTGCAGGCAGCTACAGCATCGAGATTAAGCCGGCCGGCAGCCAGACCGCTGTGCTGACGAAGACCGTCTCCTTCAAGGAGGGAACAGCCTATACCGCCGCTGCGGCAGGCAAGCTCGCGAATCTGACTCTTAATGCGTATGTGGACGATGTCACCCCGGTTCAGGGGCAGGCGAAGATTCGGTTCATTCATCTGGCGCCAGGAGCTCCTAACGTAGATATTAAGGTGAAGAATGGTCCGACTCTATACAGCGACGTTGCCTTCGGTGAAGCTGGCGCCTATCTTACTGTGCCTCCGGGCTCCGTCGATCTGCAGGTATTCCCGACAGGCTCGAACAAGGCTGTCCTTACTGTGCCCGGCGTGAAGCTTGAGCCCAGCACCGTCTATACGATTGCCGCAGTCGGGCTTGCCGGCGGAACGCCGCCGCTCGAAGCTCTGCCTCTTCAAGACAGCTAGCCCGCAGCGGCGCACATACACATACAGCCCTCGTCATGCATTTTTGCATGAGGAGGGCTAATTGTCGCATTATTCAAACTTTTGCAAAAACCTATCTACTCGGCCTTCAAACAAGCGCAACTTTAGTAGGATATTTTTGATTGAAAAGTCAACAAGTGCATCACCAACAGTATCGCGGGCATCCTGCTAGAATTACGTAAAAATTGTTATTTAATCTTCACTAGTTGGAATGAAGATATCCGTTATTACTTTAAACAACAAGCAAAATGGCCGGTAAACTCACCTAGGTGGTTTCCGTCAATTTTTTCGTTTTCAGCAAATACGTTTATAGAAGGAATTGTTATTATAACAACTAACACAAGTATTGAAATTATTTTTTCATCATAACATTTCTCATCTCTAATATAGAAAATTTAATTCTAGCAATAATCGGGGGATATCTCACATAGTCTCATTCTATCTTTCTCATTCATTCTCATTTTTTTTATATAATCATAATCTTCGATAATTTCTTTTGTTACATTACTTTGACCAATATAAAACTTTAATTTTGGTTCACTTTTAGGTGTTGCATAAGAATGGTAGGTTCTATGCATAACATCAAAACTAATTCTATTAACAATAAATTCTTGATTGTGTTTCTCTTCCAACAATTTTTTAAATTCTCCTCTCAATGTATAGTAATTCACCGGATTACCAAAAAAGAAAAATAAAATAATACAGAAAATTATAATGAAAGAGAAAGACCAATAAAGTTTTTTCATTCTTTTCATTATTAGTTGTCATCTCCATTTTAAATAGAATTTGATTCAACTCAATCTTCTTAATGAAGTAAAATGTTTACTTTTCTGAACAATAACAACAATACTTTAAAACCAATAACTTGTATATAGTTTAATTAGCATAGTTCCAATGACCTTCAAGCAACACAGTCAAAAGGCTTGGTAAATTGCAGAGGCAAGACGCTCGGGGAGGCGAACGGATTGAATACGAAGTTGGCAATTTAATATTCAACAACTTGATAAGTGTTAATCAATTAATAGGAAAAAAGCTTCTCCGCCCAAGTCTCTTGGTCCCGAAGAAGCTGTTGTATTCCACTCTGTAATGATCGGCTTATTGCTCCATCTGCTTCGCGAGGAAGCCTGCGGCTGTCTCCGCCATCTTCATCTCCATCTGGGCCATCTTCATATCGTCATCCTTGCTGAGCAGGACTACTGTACCGATAGGGTCGCCGCCTGCAATGATTGGTGCTGCTACGAATGCGCTGTACGCCTCCGATACATCCTTAATAATTTCATACGAACCGCCAGCTTCGGTTACGGTTTTCCGGTTTTCCATACACGTTTCAAGGATGGAACCGATCGGCTTATCAATGAACTCTTTTTTCGAAGCGCCCGCCACGGCAATGATCGTATCACGGTCCGTTATCATCGTAATATGATTGGTGCCCTCGAACAGCGATTCCGCATACTCCTTCGCGAAGTCGCCCAGCTCGCTGATTGGGGAATATTTCTTGAGTATAACCTCTCCGTCGCGGTCTACAAAAATTTCGAGCGGGTCGCCCTCGCGGATGCGCAGTGTGCGGCGAATCTCCTTCGGAATGACCACCCGCCCGAGATCGTCGATGCGTCGCACAATTCCAGTTGCTTTCATTTCGTGTTGCCCCACTTTCCTAGAAGATTTTCAGTCGACTGGATACTACCTGCTGCTGTATGAAGAAGAGGAGAGATCCTTGAAGGTATCGGAATCTGACCATAGTATTCATCTGCTCCCATATTCTTATGCACGCTCTAGATTCTGGTGGAAGCCCCTTCATATCCGATGTCGTGCCCTTATTATCCCACTAGAGGACGAACCCATCCTTCCGATTCCTATCCCTATATTGGCATAAAAAAAACACCCCAGAGATGCCCAATAGGGCGGGGTGTTATCATATGTGGGTATGAGTTCAGCTGGAGCTAGGAGTGATGAAGCCACTTGCTGCTTCGCGCAGCCTCGGGATGACGGTAGAGCAGCATGGTTGCCAGCAGGGCTAACCAAGATGGTACAGAGGCTCTCTTCCTTCCTCGATTATCGTTCCGACTTGTGCGGCTCATCCTCATCCTAATCCCTCCTCGTATAGGCTCTAATGCTTCAGCAGCTTCGCCAGTTCACGCTTAAGTGCCAGGAATTCCGGATGCTCCCGCACCTCGGGCGAACGCTCTTCCGGCAGTTCCACCTTGAACTCCTTCAGGATTCGTCCCGGGCCGGCACCCATGACCACGATTCGTTGAGATAGGAAGATGGCCTCATCAATATCATGGGTAATGAAGAGCACCGTCGTCTTCTCCTTCTCCCACACCTCCAGCAGCATCTCCTGCATCTCGAGCTTCGTCTGGGCATCCAGCGCTCCGAACGGTTCATCCATCAGCAGCACCTTCGGCCGATTCGCGAGCGCCCTGGCAATCGCCACCCTCTGCTTCATCCCGCCAGACAGCTGCTTCGGATACGCCTTGTCGAACTTCTCGAGCCGAATCGTCTTCAGCCACCTATTCGACATCGCCCTCCTCTCCAGCGTAGGGAAGCCCTTCAGCTTAGGACCATACTCGATATTCTCACGAACGGTAAGCCAGGGGAACAGCGTATACCCTTGGAAAACCATCCCGCGGTCAGCCCCCGGTCCCACGATCTCTTCTCCATCCACCGTGAGACTGCCGCCAGAGGCATCCTCGAGTCCTGCGACAATTCGCAGCAGAGTCGACTTGCCGCAGCCCGACGGACCGAGAATGGTAATGAATTCATTCGGCTCAATAGAGAGATTAATGTCTCTTAGCGCCTCGAATGCCGGTCCCTTGGAGGATGTGTACACCTTCTGCACGTCTCGAATGTCGATGCGCCCGCTCGCCGGCCTTGCGTGAGTATAGGCAGCAGTGGATGAAGCTTCTTCCGAGCGTATCGCTTCCTTGTGAGCTGTTGATGGCATGCTAGTCGCCTCCCCTCATTAGGTTGTGGTAGCTTCCGTTCACTTGCCCGTGTCTTAAGCCCACGGGAAGAACCTGCGATTCAAGAATGCGAAGATTCGGTCGCTTATTAGTCCCAGCAGTCCGATGACGATGATCCCTACGAAGATCTGGTCGGTATTGAGGAACCGCTGAGCCTTCATAATGGCATAACCGAGACCGCTGTTCACCGCAACGAGCTCCGCGACAACCAGATACGTCCAGGCCCAGCCTAAGATGAGGCGGAGCGTGTTCATCAGCTGCGGTTGGATGGCCGGGATAAGGACCGTCTCAATCGCCTTCCACCTGCTGGCGCCGAGTGTGAAGGACGCATGCAGCAGATCATGCGATACCCGCCTTGTGATATCGGATACCATCAGCACGAGCTGGAAGAAGCAGCCGATGAAGATGAGCAGAATCTTCGCCCACTCGCCGATTCCGGCCCATACCATGATGAGCGGGATGAAGGCTACTGCCGGCATATAGCGGATGAATTCCATCGGCGGTTCAATGAACGCTTCTCCGTACTTGAAGGTGCCCGCGAAGATGCCGATCGGAATGCCGATTAGGCATGCGAGCAGGAAGCCCGCGCTGACACGGAACACGCTGATTCCGATATGTTCCCAATACTCTGGACTGCCGAGCAGCTCTCCGAACGTTCGGAGCACCTCATGCGGCTTCGGGAGGAAGAGCGGATTGACCGCTTCCGTGTAGCTGAGTGCGGACCATAGGGCGAGGAGCAGTAGGAAGGACAGTCCTCCTGTGATGGCGAACGGCTTCGTGCCGATCTCCTTGAATATTTGCATCTTGTATGGCTTACGCGTCGCCGTTCTCATTCACGAATCACTTCCCTGCGTTTTTGGTAACAAATTGCGGGTCGAAGATGGCATCGATATCCTTAATCTCATCCACCATGTCCAGTCCCTTCAGGAACTCTGCGGTCTTCGCGCCAGTGAAGCTAAGCGAGGTGTAGTCTTCACCCTTCTTGAAGGCGTTCAGATTGTCCTCCACAGAGAACAGCTTAATG
This sequence comes from Paenibacillus sp. GCM10023252, assembly GCF_042653305.1. Classification (NCBI taxonomy): domain Bacteria; kingdom Bacillati; phylum Bacillota; class Bacilli; order Caryophanales; family Paenibacillaceae; genus Paenibacillus; species Paenibacillus sp. GCM10023252. Next base: position 42,966 of record NZ_JBHSHW010000018.1, on the reverse strand, counting down.
CCCTCGAGGCCAAGCTTGAAGTCTTCCGGCGTCGTCTCGGCCTTCTCTGCGAGCAGCTTGATCGCTTCCTCTTCATTCTCTTCGAAGTACTTCAGCGCATCGAACCAAGCATCGACAATCTTCTGCACATCATCGGGACGGCTGCTAACGAACTTCTCTTGGAATACGAGCAGATCGGGAATGAGGCCCGGGGTATCCTTGGAGGAGTAGAGCACCTTGCCCTTGCCTTCCTTCACCGCTGTCGTCTGGAATGGCTCCCATAGGACCGAAGCATCGGTGTTCCCGGAGATGAAGGCAGGACCCGCATCATTGACCGTCATATTGACATAGTTGATATCCTTCTCACTCATGCCATTCTCGGCGAGTGCGGTGAGCAGCAATAGATGGTCTACCGTTCCGAGCTCGGTTGCGACTGTCTTGCCCTTCAGATCCTTGATGGACTGGATGTCAGGCTTGCTGACAATCGCGTCGCCGCCGCTCGAGTTGTCGTTCACGAGCACCGCCTTCAGCTTAATGCCCTTGGAGATCGGAGCCAGCGTGTCGCTGAGCGTCTGGGAGTTAGCATCTACCTTGCCTGTAGCCAGAGCTTGGAGGGAATCGCTATAGACAGGGAAGAATTCGAGCTTCACGTTCACGCCATGCTTCTCGAAGAAGCCCTTCTCTTCGGCCAGATACCACATGTACCAGCCCGGCCATGGGCTGAGTGCGATCTTGACTGCATCTTCCGAATCGCCGCCAGCTGAGCTGCCACCGTTATTGCCGCATCCTGCGACGAACAGCAGCAGGAGGGCCATGGCGATGGCGATGAAGGTGGTGGCAGTGCGGCGCTTGGTCATGGTTGATGCACCATTGCGGCCGAGTACGGTCGCTTCGCTGCTTGTTATGCGGCGGCTCGGTACGCATGCTTCGCTGCTTGTTATGCGGCTCGCTTCCTGTGCAAGGCGCGCGTGTCTGTCTATGCCGCCCTGATGATTGGCACCATCATACCCATTCGCGGTATCGACTAAGCCTGCTTGCATCGTTCTGGTTACACCAACTGCCTCTCTCCTTCTCATGCTCCTGGACGTGTTTGTGTTCAAGCTTGAGTTCCCCATTTTCTCCCCACTCCCGTCTCTTTTTGTGCCTTGGCTGCTCGCGGCAGCCTTTTGTATATAACAAAAAGCCGGGGAGAAGTCTCCCAGGCTTTTGTCCTTCCGTGTTATATAGCAGGCTGTGTGTGAAGTGTAAGCCCTCTATACGTCGTCTCTCGGACCAGACTTGACGCGCTCGGCGTCAACGGAACCCTAGACCACTTGTCGTTCTCGAGTACAACTTGCGTACGAGAACCGGTATCCACTTGTCAACTCTGTCATATAACCTAACGTTTAACCGTAGTATATCGGCGAATGTACGGATCTGTCAATGGTTGTGTTAGGTTTTATTACATAATGACGGAGATGAATTCAGTTAGTCACTGCTTATATGTTAGACTTAAGCTTGATTAGAACTAGTAAGCATCGATTACTAGCGCAGCAGTCCATCTTCAGAGGGAGGTGTTCCCATTGCAAAAAGCAGCATGGATTATCATCCTAATAGTCAGCGCCTTAGCACTCATCACGGTCATTGGGTTGTACCTATACTCATTCGTAGACGGCAAGTCCCAAGTGATTCCTTGATTCTTAACTCAAGTGATTCAGCGCTAGGTGAAGATGCCCGCTGGTGGACACTTAAGACCGCTCAGGAGGCTTAATCCGCTCCTGACACCCTTCCGTGCGCGACTTAAGACCTCGCGGAAGGCTTAAGTCTTCGCTAGCTTACGCCTGGCGGGCGATATTGGACACTTAAGACCGCCTAGGAGGCTTACACCGCTTCGAACACCCTTCCTTACGCGACTTAAGACCTCGCGGAAGGCTTAAGTCTTCGCTAGCTTACGCCTGACGGGCGATATTGGACACTTAAGACCGCTCAGGAGGCTTACATCTCTCAGAGTAACCTTCGGTGGTCAGCTCTGCAGCATAACCTTGCGCCAGCTGCCGAGCTCTGTGACATCCTCCGCCTCCTGCTCCGCGTAGCCCTCGCAGATGAAGCCCGGCACCTCCGTGCCATCCGTAAGCTCCACCTTACCGATACCCAGCGGGGCCGGAATCCCTGCGGTGAAGCCGCCGAATGCCGACTTCGGCATCTCCCATACCTCCAGCTGAATGGAAGCTCCGCCCTCCACCTGCTTAACCAGTCCAGGCTTAACAGGAGTCGTGTTCAGCTTCAGCAGCTTATACTTAGGAGCGGTTGCCGCTTCCTTAATGAAGCGTGCGCCGCACTCGTTCATCTGCTTCTCCAGCGGGAAGCCGCGCATGTGGAGGCCGCAGACGGCTACTAGAGTGGTCTCTTCCGCGGATACCGACTCACCACTCTGCGACACGGTTGCAGATGGCAGCACCGCGAGGGCCGAACCGGTAGTAGGCGTCGATGCCAGACTACTCACGCCCACTCCTGAGTGCTCAGCACCCAACGCATGCCCATTCAAGCTGCCATCATGCTGCACAGCATAGGTTAATGGCTCCGCCATCATCAAGAACTTATCCGCCACCCCAGCCAGCAGCCCCTCACCCTCCGCGAGTGCGAAGAAGGTGATCCCGAATGGCAGATCCACATCGGCGTCCTCACCCGGCACGGCCACGGCAGATAAGTCCAGCAGGTTGCAATGATTCGTGTATCGGCCCATATCCCGGTTCGTCGCAATCGGGTCCAGCCTCACTTGCTCCCTCGTCCACGTACCGCCCGCCGTCGGCATGACGAGCACAGCATCGCCATCCAGAAGCTTGCGGGCCTCCAGCTTGTAGGCTTGCAGCTGATGCATCGCGCGGAATACCGATACCGCGCTATGCTCGCTAGCTGCGCCGGAGCGAAGAATCCGCTCCGTCACCGGGAAGGTGACGCCCGGCCGACTCTCGACGAAGCCGCCCAGGGCAGCCCAGCGCTCGGCTACCCACGGCCCCTCGTACAAGATCGCCGCGGCGGCCGCGAAGAAGGTCGTGTCGACGTATTCGACGGGTAGTCCCAGCGACTTCAAGCGCTGTACAGCCTGCTCCCATGCGGAGCGGTACTCCTCCGCATACGGTCCGTAGAAGTCGGGGGCGGTGTCTGGGAGACAGATGCGCCTAGGAAGCTTCGCAGTTGGCGCGGGAATCACGCGCGACCATGGGTCTTCGGCATGCGGACCGCGAGCGACGGCGTCGACAGCGAGCGTGTCCGCCAGAGTGGCTGCGAACACGGTGACGCAGTCCAGGCTGGCACAGGCAGGGACGACTCCCTTGGTCGGCCATGCCCCCAGGCTCGGCTTGTAGCCGACGAGCCTGTTCAGGGCGGCCGGCACGCGGCCGGAGCCTGCCGTATCCGTGCCGAGCGAGAAGGCAGCCTGCCCGCGAGCGACCGCTGCGGCGGAGCCCGAGCTCGAGCCTCCGCTGATCAGCTCGGGACGCAGCGCATTATGCGTCTCGCCATGGGGGCTGCGCGTTCCGACGAGGCCGGTCGCGAATTGGTCTAGGTTGGTTTTGCCAATGGGGATGGCTCCGGCCCTGATCAATCTCTCTACAACCGCAGCGTGCTCGCTAGGCACATAGCTATATTCGGGGCAAGCTGCCGTCGTCGGGACGCCTGCCAAGTCGATATTGTCCTTAATCGCGAACGGAATGCCCCAGAGCGGGCTAGCGTTACGGTCCATCTCGCGCAGGCCGTCTAGATAAGGTTGAATCAACTCCAGGCTAGGAGGAACGATCCAGATGTTCATTGCAGCATCTGCTTCCGCGCGGCGAATAATCTCTTCCACTACAGCAACAGGCGTCAGCTCACCTGATGCATACTGCTCAGCTAGTCCTTGCACCGTCCACATCTTAGGGAATGGCATAATCATGATACAAGCACCTCACTCTCTTGTTCCTTCACAATATGGGCAATCAGCTGTCCGGCATGGACCCCGTCCCCGGGACGTACGAAGAGAGAGGTGACAATGCCGTCGCAGGGCGCGAGCTGGTTGAACTCCATCTTCATACTCTCCTCGATCATGACGGTCTCCCCCTTGCTCACCCGTTGTCCCGGCTCCACGAGCACCTTCCACACGCTGCCCGGCATCGAGCATCGCACCGCAACGGCCCCCTCCGGCAGTTCATCCTCAGCCGCTGGCAACGCCTGCTCCTGCTCCGACACATACTCCGCCAGGCCAAGCTCCTTCCAGCTCTCTCGCTCCGCCTGGAACGCCGCTTGCTGTGTCGACCGGAAGGCGTCCGCCGACGATTCAATCGACTGCAAGAACTGCAGATACTCACCAAGATCGAATACCGTCTCCGTGATATCCGCCTCGTAGCGACCGCGCAGGAAGTCCTCTCGCAGCCTCAGCAGCTCATCCGCCTCCACGGGGTAGAACTGAATCTGGTCAAAAAACCGCAAAAGCCAAGGCTTGCCCGGCTTAAAGCTCTCCGTGCTGCGCAGCTTGTTCCACATCTGAATCGTACGGCCGACGAACTGATAGCCTCCCGGACCCTCCATGCCGTACACGCACATATAAGCTCCGCCGATGCCGACCGCATTCTCCGGCGTCCATGTGCGGGCCGGATTGTACTTCGTCGTCACCAGACGATGGCGCGGATCAATAGGGGTAGCGACTGGGGCACCCAGATAGACGTCTCCAAGTCCCATGACGAGATACTTCGCTTCGTAGACGATCGTGCGCACATCCTCTATAGATGGCAGACCGTTGACCCGGCGGATGAATTCCAGATTGCTCGGGCACCAAGGAGCGTCCGGGCGGACATTCTGTTGATAGCGATCGATTGCCAGCTGAGTCGCAGGATCATCCCACGAGAGCGGCAGGCGCACGATGCGCGACGGAACTTGGATCGACTCAAGAGGAGGCAGCGCACTGTCCAGCTCCAGGATGAGGCGGCAAGCTTCACGAACCGTGATGCGCGTGCGATCCAGATGTACCTGCAGCGAGCGGATGCCCGGTGTCAGATCCAATACTGGAATGGATTCAGACTCTACGATAGCGGTCATGAGAGCATGCACTTGGAAGCGCAGCAGCAGATCCAGCTCCATCGCACCGTACTCGATCAGCAGATTCTCATCCCCAGCACACCGAATGACAATAGGGAATCTGCGTCCATCAGACTCCTCAACCAGCAGCGGATAGGATGGATTATGCTCGAGCGGTTGAACAGGCGCTGCCAGGTCAGCTCGTTCTACTAGATCGGCCGGGTCGAGTGAGGTGACTGGGGCTAATCGATCCATTAGCTCAGCTGGTTCAACTAGACTACCACTAAGCAGAGCCGCCCGCTCCCCTCTCCCAATCGCCGCAAGACCCAGCTCTTGCGCGCTGCGCAGAGCATCTGCCTGTTCCAGCGTCACCAGACGGAACTTCACCCGGTCACCCGCATGCAGCTGCCCCAGCTTCCAGAACTCAGCCGATGCCGTCGTGACCGGGCAGACGAATCCCCCTAGACTAGGACCGTCCGGTCCGAGCAGAATCGGCATGTCACCGGTCAGATCAAGCGTACCAACGGCATACGCATTATCGTGAATATTGGAAGGGTGAAGTCCCGCTTCCCCTCCGTCTTCCCGCGTCCAATGCGGGGCAGGACCAATGAGCCGCACCCCCGTCCGTGAGGAGTTGAAGTGAACCTCCCAAGACGTATCCGTGAGCTGCTTAAGGTAATCTGGCTGCAAGAATTCCTCGGAGCAGTGGGGACCGGGAATGACGCCAATTGTCCATTCCCTGGTCATAGCCGGCCGGGAAGGCTCATCCAGCGCAAGGAGCTCCGCTGGAGCTTCCAACGCTGATGAAGAACGCGCAATGCCCAGCACATCCCCCGTTCGGAGCGCCCGCCCGCCATGACCGCCGAAGCCGCCTAGAGTGAACGTAGCGGAGCTCCCGAGAATCTTCGGCATATCGAGTCCGCCCTTAATGAGCAGATAGGTCCGCATCCCTTCCCTTGCCTCGCCGAACACGAGCTCCTGACCGCGGCCAGCCAGCACCGGCTGGTACATCGGCACCGGCAACCCATCCAGCTCCGGCTGCATATCTGCGCCGGTCAAGCAGAACCAAGCTTCACTGCGGAAGCGATAGGCTCCGCCGCGAAGGGTAAGCTCCAGCCCCGCCGCATCATCGGCATTGCCTAGCAGCTTATTCCCGGTTCGGAAGGACAGCGGGTCCATCGGACCGCAAGGCGGTACGCCGACATCCCAGTGGCCCGTCCGGCCCGGCCAATCCTGCACGGTCGTCTGCACACCGCCGTCCACTACCTCCAGCGCACGCTCTTCAGGCTGGTAGCCATTCAGCATCCGCGTGTAGACTTCCCCCGCGCGAACCGCTTCTTCACCAAGCAGCGCCTGAAGGTACTGCAGATTCGTCGTCAATCCATACAGACGCGTCTCCTCCAGCGCCTCAATCAGCTTAGCGATGGCCGCTTCGCGAGTGTCTGCGTGTACGATGATTTTGGCAAGCATAGGATCATATAGGGAGGTTACCGTCAGGCCGTCGCGCACCCAGGTCTCCACACGAGCAGAGGGTGAGAATATCGCGGCATCCAGCTGGCCGGCGCTTGGACGGAAGTCATGGATACAGTCCTCCGCGTAGATTCTCGCTTGTATACTATGACCTTGCGGCTGAGGCACCTTGGCTGCCAGCCCGGTAAGCTCATTCGCCGCCTCGCGAACCATCCACTCCACCAAGTCGACTCCAAGCACCTCCTCAGTGACGCCGTGCTCCACTTGCAGCCTGGTGTTCACCTCGAGGAAGTAGAATTCGCAGCTCTCCGGATCATAGAGGAACTCCACCGTCCCCGCGCTCCGATAGCCCGCTTCCGCCGCCAGCCTCTGTGCCGCCTCATACATGGCCTGCCGCACCTCATCCGACAGCAGCGGAGCCGGACTCTCTTCGATTACCTTCTGATTCCGCCGCTGAATGGAGCAATCCCGCTCCCCAAGAGCCACGACCTCCCCGAACCCGTTGCCGAAAATCTGAACCTCCACATGCCGAGCCCTCGCAATGTACTTCTCCAGGAACACACCGCCGTTCTTAAAGTTCGTCTCGGCGAGATGACACACTGCATCGTAAGCCGAGCGAAGCGTCTCCTCGTCCTCACAGATGCGCATCCCGATCCCGCCGCCGCCGGCCGTGCTCTTCAAGATGACCGGATAGCCGATGCGTGAAGCCTCGCTCACCGCTTCCTCCAGCTGGTCGATGAGCGGCGTTCCCGGCAGCATCGGCACCTGTGCCCGCTCCGCGATCTCGCGAGCGGAATGCTTCAGCCCGAACAGCTCCATCTGCTCAGGAGTTGGTCCGATGAACACCAGGCCATGCTCGCGGCAGGCTCTCGCGAAGGTGGCATTCTCACTCAGGAAGCCGTACCCCGGGTGAATCGCCTGAGCCCCCGTCTCGATTGCCGTCTTCAGGATGAGCTCGGCATTCAAGTAGCTGTCCTTAGCTGCTCCTTCGCCGATGAGAACCGCTTCATCCGCCCCATCCACATGCAGACTATCTTGATCCGCACTAGTGTAGACAGCGACTGACGCAATGCCTAGCTTCTTCAGCGTACGCTCGATACGTACTGCAATCGCGCCGCGATTGGCGATTAGAATCTTCGTGAACATCGTGAACCACTCCCTTGATGAGCCTTAATTGAACTTGTTGAGCTGGATGACCTTGAACTTTACTGAACATGCTGACCTTATTGACCTAGCCGAACTTGTTACTTATCCCAGATCAACACCTGTATAGGCGTTGGATTATACGCATTGCATGGATTGTTGAGCTGCGGGCAATTGCTTATCACAGCTAGCGTCCGGCGCTTCGACTGGAGCTCGACATAGCACCCTGGCGCGGACACGCCGTCCGCGAACGTCAGCCCGCCCTCAGGCGTGACCGGGACGTTCATGAAGAAGTTAATATTCGGCGCCAGATCCCGCTTCGAATATCGCCCATCCTGCTCGGCCAGCTGCAGCATGAAGGTATCGCGGCAATTGTGCATGGGCAGCGTATCATGCGAATAACGCACAGTATTGCTCTGCGCCGAGCAAGCCCCGCCAATCGTGTCATGTCGCCCGCAGGTATCCGCAACCATCTCCAGCAGCACCTCTCCCGACTCCGCTCTCAGTACGGAGCCTGTCGTTAAGTAGATATTCCCTTGCCCCGCGATAGTCGCTGCAGCACTATAGTGATCTTCCGGATTGTCCGCGTCGTAGAACAGCGTATCCGCCGCCTGATTCCCTTCCAGGTCTACGATTCGCAGCACTTGTCCCGGCTCCAGCTCCCGAGACCACCCATCTCCAGCGAGCACAGTCTTGCTATAGATGGCATCCTCCAGCTTGCGAGAGCTCTCCACTCGGTTGAATACAGCCATTGCCTACTCCTCCTCCATGTATCTATGATTACTCCACTAACCTACAGAAGAGCGTAATATTCCCGCGTGTTCTCGAACGCCCGGCGGTTCTCCCCCCGGAAGTTCAAGCAGTAATCCGTCTCCTCCACCGCTTCAGCCTCCAGCACCTCCAGCTGAACAGGCACAGCCGGATACGCTTCACGCGGGTCAAGTGGATGCGGCGTATTGGACAGCACGACCAGCAGCTCCATCTCTGTCCTCAGCGTGACGGTTGCTCCTGCAGGGCAATGCCCCAGCTCATAGACCATCGCGCCATTATGCTGCACAGCAATCTTCGAGAACAGATTCACCACCGGGACGAGATCACGCGGTCTCAGCCCGCTCCGTACCAGCTCAACCGTCAAGTTCTCCTGCCCGCTCCGCAGCCATTCATTCCGCTCAGCCTGGTAGCTGGTCACCCCATACTTCTCGTCCGTCATCTCCCTCGTTGTATATCCGCCGAGCGGATCATGCCAGCCTAAGCTATCCTCTACGATGCTGGCCATTGCGCGGCCATTATCACTCATGAGCACATTCCCTCTCGTCAGATGAGCCGTATACTGCGCCTTCAGCGTATCCGGCATGTTGTACCGCTCCGTCAGGTCCTTCGCATGGTAGAGGAGCAGCGATACATTCGCTCCTGATTCCAGTGCTGTGAACCGCAGCACCTTCCCGCGCCCCACGACCCCCGACCACTTGCCGCCCGCACCAATCGTCTTACTCCAACTCTCTCGAATGTTCTCCATCCCGTAACCTCCCCAAGGCAATTTGCTAGTTCTGGTTCTAAGATAAATTAAAAAAAAGCCAAGGAGATCATCTCCCAGGCTTTTGTCCTTCCGTGTTATACAGCCGCACTCCGCGTTAACTCCAGGCAACGCCGCTTACTCGCTGTACGCCGTCTCTTGGACCAAACTTGCTCAGCTCACTTCTGTCCCGCACACTGGCATTCGGGGCAGAGCACCTAACAACGGAACCCTAGACAGCTTGTCGTCCTCCTCCTTACACAAGGGAGAACCTTATTCAATTGTCAGATAACATAACGTTAATTCGTAGTATAGCGGGGCTGCATTGAAACTGTCAATAACTATGTCAGGTATTATAACATACACCTACACCGTCAGATACTTCTTAATGACATCATCGCTCAGCGAGTCGAGTCCACCTTCCCAAGCGACTGCACCCTTCTCCAGAATGTAGAAGTAATCCCCTACACTCTTCACGAACTCCAGGCTCTGCTCCACGAGCAGGATGGCCGTCTTGCCGTCCGCCTTGATGCCACGGATCACATCGCGGATATCATCCACAATCGAGGGCTGAATCCCTTCGCATGGCTCATCGAGCAGCAGCACTTCCGGCTTGGAGGCCAGCGCCCGTGCGAAGGCCAGCTGCTGCTGCTGCCCGCCGGACAGGTCGCCTCCACGGCGATCATACATGGTCGGCAGCACCGGGAACTTCGCGATAGCCTCCTCTGGAATCTCCTTGCCTCCGTCGCGCGAGGCCTCTAGGCCTAGCAGGATATTTTCATACACAGACAACTGCCCGAAGATCTCCCTGCCTTGCGGAACATACCCAATACCCTTCCGCGCTCGCTGACCAGGAGCCCTCTTCGTCAGGTCCGCCCCCGCGAAGGATACCGTCCCCCGCCGCGCCTTAAGCAGCCCCATAATCGACTTCATCAGCGTAGACTTGCCCACTCCGTTGCGCCCCAAGAGGCACACGACCTGCCCGGGCTTCACCTTCAGCGTCACATTGCGCAGGATGACGCTCTCGCCATATCCGGATTCAAGCTGTTGAACGGCTAACATCAGCATCCCTCCGCTTCCCTAGGTACACTTCCGCCACTCGGTCGTCCCGCTGAATCTCATCCATCGAGCCTTCCTTAAGCAGCTTGCCCTCATGCATAACCGTCACCTTGCTGGCGAAGTTGCGCACGAACTCCATATCATGCTCCACGACGACAATTGAGCGCTTGCGCGCAATCTGCTTCAGCAGCTCGCCCGTCTTATCGGTCTCCTTATCCGTCATACCCGCTACCGGTTCATCGAGCAGCAGAATCTCCGGCTCCTGCAGCAGCATCATACCGATCTCCAGCCATTGCTTCTCTCCGTGGGATAGTCCACCCGCACGCCAGGAAGCCTTATCTTGAAGTCCAATCATCTCCAGCTGCGCCTCGATCCGGTCACGCTCTTCTCCCTGCATACGTGCGAACAGGGTAGCGAATACACTGCGGCGCTGACGCATGGAGATCTCCAGGTTCTCCTCCACCGTCATCGTTGGGAAGATCGATGGAGCTTGGAACTTGCGTCCGATACCAAGCTCCGCAATCTGATGCTCCTTGCGGCGGGTAATATCGATATTCCCATTGAAGGTCACCTTGCCGGCAGCTGGCTTCACCTTGCCACAGATGACATCTAATATCGTCGTCTTGCCTGCTCCATTCGGACCAATGAGGAAGCGAAGCTCCCCTTGCTCCAGCTTCAGGTTCATCCCTTGAACCGCCTTGAAGCCGTCGAACTCAACGGTTACCTCACTACACTGCAGGATAACGGATTCCTTCTTCATGCTCCGCTCCACTCCTTCTCTTGCGCAATCTAATCTGGCTCACCAGACCGACAATGCCCTTCGGCAAGAACACAACGACGACAACGAACAGCAGCCCCATGAAGAACAACCAACCATCCGGATACGTCTCACTGAACGTACTCTTCGCCCAGTTCATGACGATGGCTCCGAGCGCTGCGCCGATTAGAGTGCCGCGCCCGCCTATCGCTACCCATAGCACCATCTCAATTGATGGGACGATTCCCATCATGGATGGAGAGATAATGCCGACATGAAGCACGAACAGCATACCAGCCAGACCCGCAATCGCAGCCGATATGGTGAAAACAACCATCTGATACATAGCGGGATTGTACCCGATGAATCTCACCCGATTCTCGCCATCTCGAATGGCACGAAGCACCTTGCCGAAGCGGCTCCCTACCAGGTAGCGGCAGCCGATGAAGACGAGGATGAGCACAGCAGCTGTAATAAAGTACAGAGCACGCTTCGTATCCGGAGATCCTAAGGAATAACCAAGCAGCTTGCCATAGCCGGTAATTCCGTTCGTTCCGCCGGTGAAGGCCTGCTGGCCAATGAACAGCGTGACGGTAATGACGACGAGCGCCTGCGTTAGGATCGTGAAGTAGACGCCGCGAATTCGATTCCGGAAGGTGAAGGAGCCGAGAATGAGCGCCAGCACGGCTGGCAGCAAGATGCCAAGCGCAATAGCTGCCCCGAACGATTCGAAGGGAAGCCAGAACCACGGCATCTCCTTCACCCCGCTCCACCCCATGAAGTCGGGGAGCTTGCCACCGCTGGCTTGCAGCTTCAAGTGCATCGCCATCGCATAGGCGCCGAGGCCGAAGAAGACGCCATGTCCGAGGCTGAGTATGCCGGTGAAGCCCCAGATGAGATCCAGCCCGAGCGCCACGATGGCGAAGGCCAGGAACTTGGCAAGCAGGTTAAGCCGGAAGTCGCTAACGAATAGAGGAGCAGAGAACAAGGCCGCAGCAGCGGCAGCATAGCCGATTAAGATCCATATCCGCTGGGGCGATAGAGTTCGCATTCGCATGAGGTTACCCACCTACTTTTCATCAAGATTAGTCGAGCGATCGCGTACGCATAGCTACCAGACCCATTGGTCGCCATTGCAGGAATGCCACTATGAGTAAGAAGACGAGCACCTTGCCAAGGGACGCCGTCGTCCAATATTCGAAGAGAGTGTTGAACACGCCGATGCCGAGAGCGCCGAACACCGTGCCAACGAGCTTGCCTACGCCGCCGAGCACGACGACCATGAAGGCATCCACAATATAATAAGTGCCAATCGCCGGACCTATCGGTCCGATTAACGTGAGCGCACAACCCGCAATGCCGGCAATTCCTGAACCAATCGCGAACGTGATGGCATCGACCCGGCGCGTAGAGACTCCGAGGCAGGCGGCCATATCCCGATTCTGCATCACGGCGCGCATTCTTCTTCCTTCATGACTGCGGTAGATATAGAAGTACATCGCAATGAGACAAGCGGCAACAAGTGCAATGATGAACAATCTCTTGTAAGGAAGGACGACATCACCCATAATCGTCATTCCGCCTTCCAGCCACTTCGGACTGGTGACCCCTACATTAGGCGCTCCGAAGATCGTACGGGCAAGCTGCTGCAGCACCAGCCCCACTCCCCAAGTAGCAAGCAGACTGTCCAGCGGCCGGCCGTAGAGGAATCGAATAAGCACGACCTCCAGCACAAGGCCGATCAGGAATGCGATGGCGAAGCTGACCGGAATCGCCAGCACGAAGTACCAGTCGAACATAGACTTCGGAAGGTAGTCCTGGAACAGGTTCTGTGTCAGATACGTTGCATAGGCGCCAATCATAATAAGCTCGCCATGCGCCATATTAATGACCTTCATGAGGCCGAAGGTTATCGCCAGACCCAGTGCAATGAGCAGCAGGATGGAGCTTACGCTTAATCCATTGAACAGTTGCAGTACGAATACGTCCATGAATTCACCCCTTAATTAGTGGGAAAAAAATATCTAGCTGTCTGCGTAACGATACAGGAAAGGAAGCATCCGAAGGTACCGAATACTTCCCCCTGTATGGCTGCATATATGAGTACGATTAGACTTAGACTATTGGCCGGTGTTCAGGTTCTTCGCCCACTCGTAGCCCTTCAGGTACGGATCCGGCTTAATCGGCTCGCCTGAGTTCCACACTTCCTTGAATTGACCGTCCGCCTGCACTTCACCGATTCGAACCGTCTTGTACAGATGCTGCGTCTCGCCGTCAATCTTAACCTTGCCCTCTGGAGCATCCCACTCCAGCTCCTTCGCCGCTTCGCGAACCTTATCCACTTCCGCAGAGCCAGCCTTCTCAACTGCCGCCTTCCACAGGTAGACCGCTGTGTAACCCGCTTCAATCGGGTCAGCTGTTACGGTATCTTCCCCATACTTCTTCTTGTAGTTGGCCACGAATGTCTTGTTCGCAGGGGTATCGGTCGTCTGGTAGTAGTTCCATGCTGCCAAGTGGCCTTCCAGCACGTCTACACCAATTCCGCGAATCTCTTCTTCCGCTACGGACACCGACAGAGTCGTCAGATCCTTCGCGCTAATGCCGGCATCCTTCAATTGCTTGAAGAACGCTACATTGGAGTCGCCGTTCAGCGTGTTGAACACGACATCCGGCTTCGCTTCCTTAATCTTGCTTATAATCGTGCTGTAGTCGGTGTGGCCGAGCGGTGTATACTCTTCGCCTGCCAGCTCGCCGCCTTCCGCCTTCAGCTGTTCCTTAATGATCATGTTCGCCGTGCGAGGGAATACATAGTCAGAGCCCAGCAGGTAGAACTTCTTCTTGCCCTGCTCGAGCAAGTAACTAACCGCAGGCACGATCTGCTGGTTCGTAGTCGCCCCGGTGTAGAAGATATTCTTCGACGCCTCAAGTCCCTCATACTGAACCGGGTACCAGAGCAATGCATTCAGCTCTTCGAATACCGGAAGCATCGTCTTACGGGAGGATGACGTCCATCCGCCGAACACGGTAGCTACCTTATCTTCCGAGATAAGCTTGCGCGCCTTCTCTGCGAAGGTCGGCCAGTCAGATGCGCCATCCTCGATGACCGGAACGATCTTCTTGCCTAGTACGCCGCCAGCTGCGTTGATCTCTTCGATCGCCATCAGCTCCGCCTTCTGAACGGACACTTCGCTGATTGCCATCGTGCCGCTGAGAGAATGAAGTACGCCGACCTTGATCTCTCCGCCTTCAGCTGTCGTCCCGCCATCATCGGTAGTCTTCGGTGCATTCGTTGCGCTGGAAGCCGGCTCATTGTTATTCCCGCCGCATGCCGCCAGTACCAAGCTAAGTGCAAGTAATAAGAACCCCATCTGTGCGAACAACTTCTTCTTCATCTCTCCACTCCCCAACTCTCTATGTATTTATCCATTTCCGAACGTTTCCATGGAATGTTATTCCAACGTTCGTGTCCTTATTATAGGTTGGGGTCAGCTTTTATGTCAAGATAGTTTACATGAAAAATTTTAAACTTTTACATTCGGAGCTCTCACCATCCCATTCAGTCACTTTAACTAAAACTTTATGTTAGGTTTAGTTACATTATAACTAGATATAATAGGACTTTTGTCACTTCTCTATATACTGATACATGATATCTAACGTTCAAACTTGCTCTTCCTTAATAAGCAAGGATACAAAAAACTGCTCAAAAGCCATTTTGGCTTTTAAGCAGTAATATTGTTACTACTTAGGTCTCTTTAGAAAGGGTCTTGTCCACGGAGCGCTAAGTGATCAATTCAGTTTCTTAGATTAGTTAGCGAGCGAGGTCATACGAGCGTAGATAAGGTATATATTGCACCTATTAGTTAGCTAGCGAGGTCATGCGACCGTGAATAAGGTATAAACTGCACCTATTGGTTAGCTAGCGAGGTCATACGACCGTGAATAAGGTATAAACTGCACCTATTGGTTAGCTAGCAAGGAGGTACCTAAGTAGTAACGCAATATTTACTTAATTAAAGTTGAGAAAGTAATCAAAACCACTTACTAGTTGTAGAATATACTTTGTTTCACCTTTGATTAGGGTTACTGAATTAGTGTCAAGAGGGTATGAGTGAACAGTCCTGATCTCGCCCGTCTGACTGCGATAATAAAATCCGTCGGACCTTTCAACTCTTCGACTCTCCTCCTTAAAATACAACTCCAATGGTACCCCCCGTTGATTTCCTTTCGGATATGGAAAGGACCCAACATTCTGATAATATGCAAGAATCTCATTCCTCGTGAGCTTTGAGCTTAATTCCATGACAGCTGCTACATTCCAATAACCACCACTGCCGCCGCCATCAACAAAGTTTTTCCCATTAGACTGATGCTTTGCAACAAGTGATGTCTCCGGTGGAAGTGAATAATTAAAGAGATGCTCTGCAAACTTGTTAGAGGTTCTTTCCTTACTTGTACTTAATGGAGTTAACACAATAATAAAGAGAAGGGTCAGAACAATTATCGACCCAAGCCATACCGATTTTTTCATGTATACACTCCTTGTATTTGTATATCTTCCTTTTTATCAACGTCAATTTATAAAAAAAGTTGCCCAAGGATAGAATCCTCAGGCAACTTTTTGTTCATATGCTGTTTTACTTCGCTGCAGGTGAAGCCGTAGCTTCAGGCGACGCTGATGCGTCAGGAGAAGGAGCGGCAGATGCATCCGGGGATGCCGCAGGCTTCTCATCCTTCGGAAGCGTGATCTTCAGATCCAGCTTCGTCAGATCCTCCGTCATGAACTTGTTCATGAGGGCGTAAGCTACACCGCTCTTCAGCTCTTCCTTCGTTGCTTCATCCAGCTTCGCATACTCCGTGGACGTACGCTTCTCGACCTTCATCACATGGTAGCCGAATTCGGTCTCCACCGGTTCGCCAATCTTGCCGACTTCCTGTGTGGTTGCGGCTTTTTTGAAGCCCTCTACCCAGCCCTTAGCTTGAGCATCTTCATACAGGCCGCCCTTGTCCTTCGATCCGGTATCATCCGAGTATTCCTTAGCGAGCTTGTTCCAGTCGCCGCCGGCCTCCAGCTTCGCCTTCACTTCCTTCGCACGCTTCAGTGCGTCTTCCTTCTTGCGCATTTCCTTCTTCGTCTGCGGATCCGTAGTGCCAATCAGAATATGACGGACGGATACAATATCGTAATCCGACTTGTTCTTATCGAACTCCGCCTTCATATCGTCTTCCGTTACCTTCGAATTCATATGGGTAACGACCGTCAGCATCAGGTTCATGTATGCCTTAATGTCATCATTCGTAACCTTAGCCTTCGCCATCGCATCCTTCGCAGCCTGATCCTTCTCCAGCTGAGCCTTGAACTGCTCGAACTGTGAATCCGCCTGCTCCTTCGCATCCTTCACCGTATCCTTGGACGCTTCAGCGCCAAGCACCTTGTAGGCGACATATTGCTTAAGCAGCTCTTCCTTGAACTCGCCGATCGTAATGATCTGTTCATACCCAGGGTTCATCACGCTGAAAATATTCAAGTACTTGTCGAACTCAGGCTGTGTCACTTCTCCATCCTTGTAAGTAGCCACCGTCTTGCCATCTCCAGCTCCTGGAATGGCAATCGAGTCCTTCTCATCGTTCTTGGCTCCGCAGGCCGCCATGATTGTCATAACGAGCACCGCTGCCACAGCAAGCAATACGCGTCTCTGCCATGCCGACTTGCGTGTACTATGCAACATGCCTTAACCCCTCTCGTAGTAACTAGCTTGTCTGTATTGTAACAGATGACGGCTGGTGCGCGCCAACCGTCCGTCTTAGAGCGTCGCCTTCTGAAGCGTCTCCTTCGGCTTCAGCACATCCTTGAAGTGCTGCAGGAACCGCTCCAGCAGCTCGATCTTCTGTTCAATGGTCATTCCCTTGCCGCGGAGCACCACCAAGGGATTAGGCTCCTGATGGCTGCCTTGCTTGAACCGATTCTCGAAGGACAAGCAGAGCTGATCTACCTTCTTCGTATCGATGCGTGCCTTCTGAGCCGCGGCGAACTTCAGCTCGAGATCATCTCCCTTCTGGGAGATGACTTCGATGCCGTACTCGGCTCCGTATATTTTCAACCGGCCTACGGTTAGCAAGCTCTCCACCGCAGCCGGCAGGTCGCCGAACCGGTCGATAATCTCCTCGTTCAGATCATCGGCTTCCTCGAAGGTCTTGGCGGACGCCACCTTCTTGTAGATCTCGATCTTCTGAATACTGTCGTAGATGTAGTCGGATGGCAGATAGGCATCAATGCTGACGTCGATGAGAGTGGAGACAGCGCGCTCGATCTTCACCTCTTCGCCGTGCATCTCCGCCTTGCGCTTCGCAATCTCATCGGCCAGCATCTGTGAATACAGATCGAAGCCTACCGAGGCGATGAAGCCATGCTGCTCGGCGCCGAGCAGATTACCCGCTCCGCGGATCGCAAGGTCACGCATCGCAATCTTGAAGCCGGAGCCCAGCTCGGTGAATTCCTTGATGGACTGCAGCCGCTTCTCAGCCACCTCCGTCAGCACCTTATCCCGCTGATAGGTGAAGTAGGCGTAGGCAATCCGGTTCGACCGGCCTACGCGTCCCCTCAGCTGATAGAGCTGGGACAGGCCCATCTTGTCCGCATCATGCACGATGAGCGTGTTCACGTTCGGTATATCTACGCCTGTCTCTATAATGCTGGTCGAGACGAGTACATCGGATTCGCCGTCCAGGAAGTCGAGTATCGTCTTCTCCAGCTCCTGCTCGGACATCTGCCCGTGACCGACCGCCACCTTAGCATCCGGGACAAGCTCGTTAATATGCTCCGCCATCTGATAGATTCCCTGCACCCGGTTGTACAAGTAGTAGACTTGGCCGCCGCGCGCCAGCTCCCGCTCGATAGACTCCCGCACGAGCGATGGACTGTACTCGACCACATACGTCTGGACCGGGAACCGGTTCTCCGGCGGGGTCTCAATGACAGACAGGTCGCGCACGCCGAGCATCGACATGTGAAGGGTTCTTGGGATTGGCGTGGCGGTCAGGGTGAGGACGTCTACGTTTGTTTTCAACCGCTTCAGCTTCTCCTTGTGGGACACACCGAAGCGCTGCTCTTCATCCACTATGAGCAGGCCGAGATCCTTGAAGACAATGTCTTGAGACAGCAGACGGTGCGTGCCGATGACGACATCGACCGAACCAGCCTTCAGCCCCTTCATCGTCTCGTTCTGCTCCTTGCGGGAGCGGAAGCGGCTTAGCACTTGAATGTTGAAGGGATAGCCGGAGAATCGCTCGCGGAACGTCTCGTAATGCTGCTGAGCTAGTATCGTCGTAGGAACTAAGATGGCCACCTGCTTGCCTTCAATCGCCGACTTGAACGCCGCGCGCACCGCAACCTCCGTCTTCCCGTAGCCCACGTCGCCGCAGAGCAGACGGTCCATCGGCCGGCCGGCCTCCATGTCCTTCTTAATCTCCTCGATGGCACGCAGCTGATCCCGCGTCTCATCATAGGGGAACATGGCCTCGAACTCCTGCTGATAGGCCGTGTCCGGTCCGAACCCGAAGCCTGTCGCGGTCTGACGCTGCGCATACAGCTTGATGAGATCGTCGGCAATGTCCTGAACGGAGGCGCGCACCTTGCTCTTCGCTCTCGTCCACTCGCTGCCGCCGAGCTTGTTCACCTTCGGTTCCTTGTCTTCGTTGCCTACATACCTCTGAATCAGGTCAACCTGATCGACCGGCACCGACAGCTTGTCGCCGCCCGCATACAGAATATGAAGGTAATCCTTATGAATGCCGCCGATCTCGAGCGTGCCGATGCCCAGGTACTTGCCGATACCGTGGTTCTGGTGAACAACATAGTCTCCGACCTTCAGCTCCGTATAGCTCTTGATTCGCTCCGCATTGTCGATCTTGCGGTCCATCTTCCGCGCCTTCCGCTGCTTCTGCGAGAACATCTCGCCTTCGGTAATGACGACCAGATGTGAAGACGGAAGCTCGAAGCCGGACTGCAGATTGCCCTCGAGCAGCTGAGGAGGCTCGATGCTGTAGTCCTGCAGCACCCGGCGCATCCGGTCCATCCGCTCGGCATTGCCGGCCAGCATGATCACATTCGCTCCCGCCTTGCGCCAGCGGTCCATCTCGGCCTTCAGCACATTCATCTGGCCGTGGAAGTTCTGCATCGCCCGAGAGGTCATGTTCAGGATGTTCTGCGGCTGGGTATGCGGAATCTGCCGCAGGAACAGGGACAGGAACAGCGTCGGGAATGGACGATGATG
This sequence comes from Paenibacillus sp. GCM10023252, assembly GCF_042653305.1. Taxonomy (NCBI): domain Bacteria; kingdom Bacillati; phylum Bacillota; class Bacilli; order Caryophanales; family Paenibacillaceae; genus Paenibacillus; species Paenibacillus sp. GCM10023252. Next base: position 23,744 of record NZ_JBHSHW010000018.1, on the reverse strand, counting down.
CAGCACATCTTCGGTTGCCCGTGCGAGGACGAAGCCCTGCAGCGACTTCCCGTTCTGTAGCAGATGAGTGGCCCACTCTGCTTCATCCCGCTCCAGCTGGCGCGCCGTCTCTATGAGCCTCGTAGGCTCGTCTAGGATGAGCAGCGTGTCGCTTGGCATGTAGTCAAGAATCGTCTGACGTTCCGGATATAACAAGGAGATGTATTTATAAATTTCAGGGAAGTACATATGCTCACGGAGACGCTCAATCTCGCCGCCGATCTCGGCGCGCAGCCGCTCCTTCGCGGTACGGTCCGCCATCTTCTCCAGCTGCTTCTCGAGCAGAGAGGCAGCGTGCTGAGCGGCCGTCTCGAACCTGTGACCATCAGCCAGAATCTCCTGGCTAGGCGGCACGATGATCGTCTCCACCTTCGCAAGCGAGCGCTGATCGGCCGGGTCGAAGGTTCGAATGGAATCAATCTCATCATCGAACCACTCTACGCGATAGGCCTGAGCAGTCGTCAGCGGGTAGAAGTCGACGATTCCGCCTCGAACGCTCATCTCACCCTTGCCCTCGACGCGATCCACACGTGAGTAACCGAGTCCCGACAGCTTGCGCAGGAAGCTGTCCATGGCCAGCGTCTCACCCACTCGAATCTGAACCTGCGCCTCTGCCATGACGCCGCTGATCGGCAGATAACGACGCACGCCGGAGAATGGCACGACAACAATCCCGCGGAACCCTTGGGACAGACGGATGAGGACATCCACCCGCTGCGACAGCGTCTCGGGACTCGAGATCGCCGCTTCCGCAGCCATGAGTTCATTCGCAGGATAGAGCAGCACTTCATCCGGTGATAAGCATTCAAGCAGATCATCCGCAATCTTCTGAGCAGCGAACATATTATGAGTGACGACAAGCATTGGACGATCGATCTCCTGCCGCAGTGCAGCGATCAGCACTTGCCTGGACGAGCCCGCGAGCCCTGAGATCATCTGCTCTCGCATCCCCTTGCGAATTCCGGTCAGTACATTCTGAACATCAGCATCCGCAGTCATTGCTTGAATTAACGCTTTCAACGTTAGTGGCACCTCGCTTCTATACACGCAAAGAAGCCTCAGCCACATGCCAAGGCCTTACAACTATAACCGGCAACCCGTCCTATTGCAGCGGACTGGTTACCAGGTGTAATTCGGGATTCGCTTCATAGGCTTCGCGGCAATAATCGCAGCTAACCTTCACAGTGACATCCCCACTGGGGTCATACGCTATTATATCGCCGCGTTCCTCAGGGGTCAAGAAATGGAAGCCAAGCTGCTGCTCCGTAATCTCATCCCGGTGGATGGAGCCAATCGGCGTCCGGCAATGCCGGCACACATAATGTATAGCCATCTTATGCCTCCTGACAAGCAGTTATACTGGTCAGTATGCCCAGATGAGAACCAATCTATAGATGGATGCCCAGATTATCGGTTGAACTTCGCCATCGTCTGCTCGAACTCCGCCTTCAAGGAGAACTCTACGGCATCAGCAGCATCCTCTACCATCTTCGCCAGCAGCTCCTGCTCCCCCTTAGGGAAGGTAGATAGGACATAATCGGCAATATTCATACCCGGCTGCGGCCTGGAGATGCCAATCCTCACGCGATTGAAGCTCTGTGTTCCCAGATGCTGAATTAAGGACTTAATCCCGTTATGCCCGCCTGAGCTGCCCTGATATCGCAGCCGAATGCGTCCTACCTCCGTATCCAGGTCATCATAGAGAATCAGCCCGTCTTCGATATCTCCCTTGTAGAAGTCCAGGAATGCCCTTACAGACTCCCCCGATAGATTCATATAGGTCATCGGCTTGATCAGGAATACCTTCGTCCCCTGCACATTGCCCTCGCCTATGAGTGCCTTGAACTTGCTCTGACTCACCGATATGCCCCATCGCTTCGCCAGCTCATCCACCACCATGAAGCCTACATTATGCCTCGTACCCGCGTAGTTCGTTCCAGGGTTGCCCAGCCCAACAATCCACTTCATACTCCATTCCACTCCTTGCCTGCCTGTTGCAGCATCTGCGTCATCGATCATCCTACTCATCATACCATGCCCGCTCCGCATACAAAAAGAGCCGCTATACAAGCGACTCTTCCCGTAACGCACACTTCGATTCCTTCTTCGGCTCTTGCTGCTTGCTCGCAATCCCGACTTAAGTCCTACTTCGGTGTATCTGCTGTTAAGCCTTCTCCATCTCGGCCCGGTTCGCTTCCTCGGAACGGGACTCCGCCTCCACAGCTTCCACTGCAGCGTCCTCCGCTTCCTCCTCGGTGATCTCCTTCTGCGGCGCCAGCACGCCTACGACAACCTGCTCACCATCGGTCTTGATCTCGACACCCTTCGGCGCCTTCAGATCGCTGACGAGCAAGTTATCCCCGACATTCAAGGACGTCACATCAACTTCAATGGATTCAGGAATGCTGCCCGGCAGACACTGCACCTCTACCTCATGAAGGTTGATCTGCAGCACTCCGCCTTCTCTGACGCCGGCAGAATCACCCGTCACCTCGACTCGAACGGCCGTCTTCACTTCTTCATTCATATTAATCTGATGCAGATCAATATGAAGAACCTGGCGTGACATCGGGTCGCGCTGCACATCGGTAATCATGACCGGCTGCTTGCCCGTGGATGGAATGTTAATCTCCAGCACCGCATTGGGATGCGAACGAAGCAGCGCCTGCAGCTCCTTCTCCTCTACCGTGATGGCAGCCGGAGCATCCAGCTTCTTGCCGTATATAACACCAGGCACTCTTCCTTGCTTCCGCAGCTGGCGCAGCTCGCCCTTCGTGCTTGTCGTCCGTTGTTCCGCATTCATTGTAATTGACATATGGTAACCCTCCTAAATGATTCTTCAGGTTGATGTAAGTTCCATATATTCTTACCCATAACGCGGTTAGATTAAACAAGCAGGCTCGATTAGACTGGCTTCACGGGTTCTATTCGGTTCTATTCCTTGCGGCTGTTCTCCTTCTTCGCCTTCGCTCGATTGCGGATCTTCTCCGCATAGCCCGGCTTGTTCACTTGGCGCTCCCGCGCTATGGACAGATCCCCGGCCGGAACATCATGCGTAACGGTAGAGCCCGCTACGATATAAGCCCCTTCTCCTACCGTAATTGGCGCAATCAAGTTGACGTTGCTGCCCACGAAGGCATGATCGCCTACGACCGTCTTGAACTTGTTGTAGCCGTCGTAGTTGACCGTAATCGCACCGCAGCCGATATTCACTTCCTTGCCTACCTCAGCGTCTCCGATATAGCTCAGATGGGACACCTTGCTGCCATCATCCAGCGTAGCATTCTTAAGCTCGACGAAGTCGCCGATCTTGCAGCCGCGGCCGAGCTTCGAGCCTGGACGGAGATTCGCATAGGGACCTACCGCTGACTCGTCACCGATGACGGAATCCGCAACCGTCGAATACTTCACCGTCACGCCGTTGCCAATGGATGATCCTGCAATGTCCGCTTGCGGACCGATTACACAATCCTCCCCGATCTTCGTCCCCGCACGCAGTATCGTTCCCGGATACAGCACCGTATCGGAGCCAATCTCCACTCCTGCTTCTATATAAGTAGACGCCGGATCAATGATCGTCACGCCGCCTAGCAGATGATGCCGGTTCAGACGCTCCCGCATGAGACGTTCCGCTTCAGCCAGCGCAACCCGGTCATTCACCCCGATAGCTTCTGCCAGATCGGACGTGCAATACCCTTGAACCACTTCGCCCGCCTCCCGGAAAATACCAACAACGTCAGTCAGGTAGAATTCCCCCTGTGCGTTATTGCTCGTTACCTGCGCCAGCGCAGCGAACAGCTTCTGATTATCGAAGCAATAGGTACCCGTATTGATCTCCTTCACAGCAGCTTCCTCTGGCGAACAATCCTTCTGCTCCACGATACGCTGAACCGCACCGTCCGCACCGCGAATAACCCGCCCATAGCCTGTCGGGTTATCGAATGAGGCCGTCAGCACCGTTGCAGCAGCACCGCTCGATGCATGCAGCTCCAGCATGGCCTCGATTGTCTCCGCTGTAACTAGCGGCGTATCTCCACAGACGACAATGGTCGTCCCTTCCTCTTGCCCAAGCAGCTGCTCCGCCTGACGGACGGCATGGCCGGTTCCGAGCTGCTGTGCTTGCAGCACGTACTCGGCTCCATCTCCCAGATAAGCTTGAACCGCTTCTGCTCCGTGACCGACAATGACAACCGTCCGCTCACAAGCCGCTTCCTTCACAATATCCGTTACATGTCCTACCATAGGCTTGCCGCACACCGGATGGAGAACCTTATATAATTTCGATTTCATTCGCTTGCCCTGTCCTGCTGCAAGCACAATCGCTAACCTCTTCACGTTCCAATTCCTCCTGCCTTATCGTATATCGATAGTATATAGTTGAAGTATACGTAAGACTATATCCCATTCCATTACAAAAGAAAAGAGAGCCCAAAGGCCCTCTTCTCCACTCACCCAGTCTTAAGCTCCTTCTTCAATCGCCACAACTTCTTCCGTTGCTGCACGCTCATATTCAGCGAGAACAGCAGCTTGGATCTTCTCCCGTGTCGTTGAAGAAATCGGGTGAGCGATATCCCGAAATTCTCCATCCGGAGTGCGTTTGCTTGGCATTGCTACGAACATACCATTGTTACCGTCAATGACGCGAATATCGTGAACGACGAATTCGTTGTCAATGGTAATTGAAGCAATAGCTTTCATACGCCCTTCCGAATTTACGCGGCGGAGTCTGACATCAGTAATTTGCACTTGTGTTCACCACCTTTGCCTATCAGAGACTTGGTGTATAATTCCACGTTTACATGCAAAATCCTTCTGCCTTTTTGGTAAAATAATGCTCCGCTTAAAATATTTTTTTAGGTATTAACTTTTTTCGTTGCTATTCGACAATAGTCGATGCAATGAGTTCTATTTCGACAAGAACATCCTTCGGCAGCCTTGCTACCTCTACAGCGGAGCGAGCTGGCTTATGCTCTCCAAAGTAAGAAGAATAGACTTCATTCATAATCTGGAACTGATTCATGTCCTTCAGGAATACAGTAGCCTTAACCACATGCTGGAAGCTCGTCCCCGCCGCAGCGAGTACAGCCTCTAGATTGCGGAATACTTGATGCGTCTGCTCCGCCATCCCGCCCTCTACAAGCTGTCCGGCTGCATTCAGAGGAATCTGTCCTGACGTGAAGAGCAGTCCGCCCATCTGGATAGCCTGAGAATAAGGTCCAATCGCTGCAGGAGCTTGGTCTGTTGAGATTACTTGCAGGTTCGTTGTCACTGGGCTTCCGCCTCTCTATCCGAAATAGTTGCCTAGAACGACCGTGGTCTGCTTCGACTTCAGATCTACCGCACTCAGCTTCGCTAGAGATACGTAATCCTCGAGCAGACGGTCCTCCACCTCGAACTCGCTGGATTCTACGAAGACGCCGACACCAGCCACTGTGGCCTTGAACTCGAAGAGCAAGTCCATCATGCCTTGGATGGTGCCGCCCGCCTTCATGAAGTCATCTATAATGAGAACCCTGGATTGCTCCTTGAGCGCTCTGCGCGCCAAGGACATGGTCTGAATTCTCTTATTCGAGCCTGATACATAATTGATGCTAACGGCTGACCCCTCGGTCACCTTATTGTCTCTCCGTACGATAACAACAGGAATGTTCAGACAGGCCGCTGTCGCATAGGCCAGTGGAATGCCCTTCGTCTCGACCGTCATGATGACGTCGATTCGGCGATCCGCGAAGGCGGTAGCGAACATTCTGCCTACATCGGCAAGCAAGTCCGGCTGTCCGAGCATATCGGTCATATAGAGATATCCGCCTGGCAGTACCCGCTCCGGCTGCTCGAGCTGGCGGCAGATGCTCGTCATAATGTTCAGAGCCGTTCTTGTGTTCATCTTCGGAATATATTTCACACCGCCGGCAGCGCCGGCTAAGGTATGCAGTTCACCTAAGCCTTCTTCTTCGAAGACTTCCTTAATGATGGCTAGATCCTCGCTAATGGAAGACTTGGCCGACTGGTATCGATCAGCAAATGCTGTCAGCGAAATTAACGTGTGAGGACGACTTAGCAGGTATTGTGTCATTTCTACCAGTCTTGCACTGCGTTTCAACTTCTTCAACAACTTCTCACCCCGCTAAATCCGAATAATATAAAGACAATATAACATCTTTATACGGATTTAATCAAGAACAACGTCCGGTTCATGTGAGCATTCTTACCACGTAGACTTCCTTGCAGAAGCCGCGCAGCCCATTATAGATGCGGGAGAGCTTCGCTGGCTTGGATACGAGACCGAATACCGTAGGCCCGCTGCCTGACATGAGGACGCCATCCGCCCCAAGCCGCTGCATACTCTCCTTAAGCTGAAGCACTTCCGGATAGAGGTCGAGCGTTACGGTCTCCAGCACATTGCCCATCTCGGAGCAGATGTCGCCGAAGGAGCCAGCCTTGATCGCTTCAAGCATATTGGGCACGGAAGGATGCTTCTTCAGCTCATTCGCTCGGAGACGGCCATATACGTCCGCAGTCGATACATTAATCGGCGGCTTGGCTAGCACTACCCAGCATTGAGGCGGGTTGTCGATCCGCTCCAGCTTCTCACCGCGCCCGGTCGCAAGCGCGGTTCCCCCCGTTACGCAGAAGGGCACATCCGAACCAAGCTCGGCTCCGAGCTCGCACAGCTCCTGCTCAGGTATATTCAGCTGCCACAGCCGGTTAAGCCCGCGCAGCGTTGCTGCAGCATCACTGGATCCGCCAGCGAGCCCGGCGGCTACCGGTATTTTTTTGTCGAGATGAATGTATACTCCCTTGCGCACGTCATAGCGGTCCTTGATCAGCTTGGCTGCTTGGAACGCTAGATTCTTCTCATCGAGAGGGATATATCCCGCTTGGCTTGAGATAATAATCGTATCGCGAGGGAGCTCTTCCATCTCCAATCGATCGGCTAGATCCACCATGGTCATAATCATCTCGACCTCATGGAAGCCATCCTGGCGCTTGCGCATGACGTCAAGCAGCAGGTTTATTTTTGCAGGAGCTTTTTCGTATATTTTCATCTCTACGTCCACCCGTTCGTTCGTTAGCATATTGCCCATTATAACAAACAGACTGAATAAAAGCTAAGAAATGAACAGGCAGCCGCTGCCGCTGTTCGTCTCTTAGCTTCTGTGGGTTGGACCTCTTGTAAGCCTAAGGATTGTTGGTCTTATTCGCCGCTGCCTGCTCCGCGAGCTGAATCGCCCGCTTCACCATATTGCCGGCATCCTTCGCCCTTATACCTCCCCAGCCTTCTTCCTGAACCGTGTTGTAGAATCCAAGATCCTTGGCCAGCTCGTACTTGAGCTGTTCCGACATGACACTGCGCCTTCTTCGGCTCATCTTAACCCTCCTAGTGTAGGACATTCGCTCGTGCAGCATGTACCTGAGGCTACCCGTAGTATGCGCGGTTAACGAGGTGGACATGCAAGGAAGGAACCTCGCTCATGGGGGGACAAAAAAAAGAGCACAGAATGTCTCTGCGCTCGGAACAGCCTTGTTCAGGCTATATATAGATTCTGTTATTGAATATGGGTAATACGGACTTGACCTTCGTCGTTGCACACGGTCACTTCCACCGATTCCGTCAATATATCGGCATAACTGTAGGAGACGCGCTTGAATGCATGCTGCTCCTGATCCAGCTTGACAATGAAAACAGATGGGTAGATTTCTTCCAAGACACCGGTACGTTCGATGGTCTTTCGCCGGCCACCGTTAGCTCGAAGACGAATTTTGGAACCTACGTGAGCTTCCAAGTTGCGTTTAATCTCCAACAGCGCATTTTTTGCCATTGTCCACTACCACCTCTTTCCTTGTCCATTATAACCAATAGGAGAGGGGTTGTCAAACAAAGCAAAATATTATATCAGTAGGGTGTTCGGGTTGTCAACGGTGTTTTCGCCCATTTTTATAAGCCGATGTATTTTTTGGCTAATAAGAGGCATATTATCAAGTTGTCCTGCGTATAGAAGCGAGCGTAGTGGCTGCCGGGGTGACCTTAGACTTAGGCATTCCTACCCGATGACGTCCTAACGTCTCTATGCCTCCGACTCCGTCCACTCCGCTAATTGTGCCATGAATAACATCAGCCAGGTTAATCGTCTCCCGGATAGAGGTGTAGCTTGCCTTAATTGCGATGTATACGGGATCCAGAGCGTGGATGAGAATGCGGCCAGGTGAGCTCGCGAAGTTCGCTCCTGTCTGGAGCAATGCTTCGAAGTGGGACTGGCAAGCGCCGGCTACGATTATCAGACCATCACGGTTCTTCTCGTAGTCTCTGGCGACTCGGACCGCATTTACGAAGTTCTGTGAATTCTTGTAGCTGGAGAGGCTGAGCAGGTCCTCTTGCCTCCGGTTCTTAAGCACACCATCATGACCCGTAATGACGACGATATCGGGCCGGAACTGGGGTAGTAGCCGGTAGAGCATATCGGACATCTGTGATTCATGGGCATGTATGCCATGTGCAGGCACTCTCATGCTGGAGTAGAGCTGCATACTTTTCTTTAAGTAATTATTGTCGCCATCCAGATGCAGTACCTTGCCTGGTACCTCGAAGTAGGGCTGCGTCTGCTGCAGCGCTACCCGTATCTCTTCTTCCGTCTGCTCAGACTGCAGCTCTCGCTGCTTGTGCATACGCTTCATCGACTCGTTGACCTTAATTCGCACTTGCTGCGATGCGCTCGTGTATTCCGGATCACGAACGACTGACAGGTCGGGTATTGGAGAATCCGCAAGCAGGCGGTAATCCGTTCCTTTTAAGACTGCATGGGTTTGCTGGATTGCTTCGATACGGAACAGCACGTCACCGCCGTACGATTTGCGGACGACCAGGTCCCCTTGTTTCATGGGCATATCACCTCTTCTCGTCTATCCTATGGAAGGACGAGAAGTTTGGTGAACACTTCACGACCAGAACGAGCAAGAAGCTGTTCAGCAGCCTATAGACTGATGAACAGCTTCTGAACTCCGTTACCCCCAGCCCTTGGCCAGGAATGCCCGGCTAATGACGGCGAACTCTTCAAGAGACAAGGTCTCACCCCGGCGGGTTGGATCGATCCCAGACGCCGTCAGCAGCTCTGTAAGCGCTTCACGGTTCTCCTTGCCTACAAGACTGGTCAAGTTGTTCGCAAGCGTCTTACGGCGCTGTGTGAAGCTTCCCTGCACGATTCGGAAGTAATGGTCCTCATCTGGGACCTCTACGGCCGGTGTGTCCCGCAGTGTTAGCTTGATGACGGCTGAATCTACATTCGGCTGTGGAATGAATACGGTGTGAGGGACGATGCAGACGAGCTTCGGCTCACAGTAGTATTGAACGGCGACGCTAAGGCTGCCGTACTCCTTCCCGCCTGGCTTCGCTGCCATGCGCTGCGCCACTTCCTTCTGAATCATGACTACGATATTCTCCAAGGGAAGACGCTCTTCAAGCAGCTTCATCAGGATCGGCGTAGTCACATAGTAGGGCAGATTCGCGACGACACTGACTCGCTCTACCTTAGAGAACTGCTCTTGGAACAGCTGCTTCAAGTCGAGCTTCAGCACGTCGCCGTGGATAACCTCAACATGTGGCTGTTCGGCCAGTACATCTCTAAGTATCGGGATAAGTCGCTGGTCAATCTCCACCGCAGTCACCGTACCCGCTTCCTCCGCAAGCTGCTGGGTGAGTGCTCCGATACCCGGCCCAATCTCCAGCGCGCCCTTGGACTTGTCGAGCTCGGCTGCCGCTACAATGTTATGCAATATATTCTGGTCAATCAGGAAGTTCTGCCCCAGACTCTTCTTGAAGGAGAATCCGTACTTCGCTATGATCTCCTTCGTTCGCTTCGGTGTACCTACTTCAGCTGCCTTCATGCTCTCTCCCCCTGTTCCATCTCACGCAGCGCTTCCGCGAACTCTTCCTTGGAGATGCGGAAGCTTGTACAGCGCTTATAGAACTGCTTGCCATTAGCATATCCGATTCCGAGCAGCTTACCCATCCGCAGCCTGCGGTCAGCGGCCTGTGGGTGTACGATGAGACCTGCATCCATGAGATGCTCCCACGTAATATCCCCTGAACCTTCCGGCGCTTCCGTTCGAACATCCAGCAGAGCTTGCCTAATGGCTTCAGGTGAAGCATTCTCCACGCCGATATCTCCCTTGTACAACGCCTGCTCTTGCGGAAGGAACGCATGCTTGCAGCCCGGCACCCGCCTCGCGACAATCTTACGGATACGCTCACCGGCATGATCCGGATCTGTGAATATAATAATGCCCCTGCGCTGCTGGGCCAGCTCGATTCGGCGAAGCACATCTTCACCGATAGCCGAGCCATTCGTCTCTATCGTATCGGCCTCTACGGCTCGCTTAATCGCTGTGGTGTCATCCTTGCCTTCGACGACAATGATCTCCTTAATCACCAAGACCATTCCTTCCTTGTAACATGCAAAAAGAAGAGGCGTTGCCTCTCCTTATCATGGCATATTTGGCTGACAAATACGTATGAATAATTCACAAGCAGAATTGACTTCTCTTCTTCTCGAAGCCTATCCCCGCTCTAGCTTGCACTTGGCTTATTCGGACCTAGGACATAGACCGTGAAGCCCTTCTTCCTGCCGAACTTATTGGCATACTTGGTACTATCGAAGTACACGTCAATCTTGTTGCCCTTGACGGCACCGCCAGTATCCTCAGCGCGGCGGAAGCCTATTCCTTCGATATACACCCACCAGCCAAGCGGAATGACCTTAGGGTCAACCGCAATGGTACGGCCTTCCTGAACTCTTGCACCTGAAGCAGTAATGCCATAGCCCGGATGATTCACATCCTTGCCTGTACTTGCTACACCGGCCGAATAAGCGGTCAGTGTTACGTTCTTAATAATCTTCTTCGCCTTGAAAGTACGTCCGCCCTTGGTCATGGAGGTTGAACTTGCAGAGAGCACCTGAATCTTAGGCTGCTCCTTCTTCGTACCAATAGCAACGACCTGATTGACAGCGGCTGCGGATACGACCTTGTTCACTAATCTCTCCGACACGAGAACTCCATCCTCGTATACTTTCTCAACTTGTTCAACGACGGTTCCTTCTTTGCCGGTTTGAACCAGCTTCTCTTTGCCATGGGCAAGAGTAGAATCTTGTTTCTTCACGACAGTGAATGGAACTTTCCGCTGTGTCTCAGACACACGGGTATCCACTCGTACAACCGAGACCGTCATATTCGGCTCAATGGCTGTGCTGAGGGATGGGCTTATCTTATCTTGACTACGAACAGGAATATTGGATTCCTCGATCGCTGCCTGCACTGTCTTCTCTGTCGTGTACACCGTCGATGTCTTGCCGTCAGCCTTCACTAAGACAGCTACCGCATGGGTTACTTCGACTCGGTCTCCATCCTTCACTGTTGCATTCAGCGGGAGAGATACCTTGTCATGCGGTCCTATCGTGATAGCTTGTTCATCCAGTAGGCGTTGCAGGACCCATTGCTTAGTCTTCACAACGGTCTCTTGTCCATTCACTACTACGGATACGCTCTTATCAGCCGATCCGTACAACAACACCAAAAACATGAAAGTCATAGCGATTGAGATAATGGCACTTAGTAGAACCAAACGCAAATTCTCATGCTTCCATCGCAATGCGTTGGACATGCTGGATGATCGTTTCCCATGGGTCTCCTTCACTTGAGTAATGCCCACTTCATCGGTCCTCCTTCATAGCCTCGCCGCCGTGTGTTACGCATGATACATGACGCGACTATTGGTTTATTAGCGTGCAAGCACGCTTTCCAGGTACATAACCCTGCCCATACCTCCATGAATAACCCTATGTCGACGCTTTACGAGTTATTCAAAAATAAAAGAAGCCTTCGACAGAGGATCTGTTTCGTGGCTTCTCGGGTTGACACACGAGATTCATGGAAATGGATGCACGAGTTGATCGCTCTCTATAGACGCTTACGAGGTTAGCTGTCGGGTTCGGGCGAGAGAGCTGCCCTATCTGTTCCACATGTCCGTCCGGTCATAGACAGTAGAATCAGAATTCACCCCAAGAAGAATTCATGTGTTCACGTGCTGAGAAGGGTTCATTCCCTTGCTCGGATTATGTACACTTGGTTCCCCCGCTCTCCAATTCGGAGATTAAGCGTGACTGGAAATACAATACATTACTGATGTCCTGAAATGAATCATACCTTCCCTAGCCCTAGGTTGTAAAGATGCGATAAAATCCGATATTCACGAAATTTTAGGAAATCCATGCAATAAAACGCTGATTTTATGGGCAAAAATTAGTTTTATCGCCGGAAAGGTCTCAATTCCTCTTGATCTGAAGGGCTTTCACACAATACCAAAACAATTTTTTCCGTTTTCGGTTGTTATTTTTGCTATCTCTTCCAGAGATTTTCCTAATATTTCAGCTGCAGCCTCTGCGACGAGAACCACATAGGAGGACTCGTTCCTCTTGCCTCTTTTTGGATGAGGAGCCATATATGGGCTGTCCGTCTCGATTAATATTCGGTCAAGCGGAACCTTCCCGAGCACTTCCTTGGGAACTCTTGCATTCTGAAAAGTAAGGGGTCCGCCGAACGAAATATAGAAGTTCATATCGAGGCATTGCTTCGCGGTCTCCCAGCTGCCTGAGAAGCAGTGCATGACTCCCCCGACCTCCTCCGCATGCTCCTCCCGAAGAATGCGAACGACATCCTCATGCGCATCTCGGTTATGAATGACGATTGGCTTCTTCACCTTGCGGGCCAATCGAATCTGTTCTCTGAATACGCGCTGCTGAACATCCTTCGGGGAGGTATCCCAGTGGTAATCCAGGCCAATCTCCCCAATCGCCACAACCTTAGGGTGGGCACACAATTGTTCAATCCACTCCAGATCCTCAGGCTTCATGTCTATACTGTCTACTGGATGCCAGCCAACTGCCGCGTAGATGAAGTCATACTGCTCAGCCAGCTCCAATGTGGTCGGTATGGTATCTCGATTGAATCCTATATTGATGAGATGGCTGATGCCAGCTTCTGTTGCTCGAGCGATGATCTCCTCACGTTCGCCGTCGAATTTCTCCGAATCGAGGTGCGTATGGGTGTCCATGAATGAATAAGTCATGCGGGCATTCCTCCTGCTTATGAAGCCATGATGGGAAGCTGATTGAGATCAGCTTATCTGTTCTTATAGTAGCAAACCTTCTACCCGATTCCAAAAAGAGCCCGTATTCGTCCATCCAGCTTGTCCTTGGCTGCCTGAAGCGGCTCCTCTGGATAATAGAGGTGATAACGGCCTTGATGCAAGCCGGTTATGGAGCGGATAATGTCAGATTTTGCTGAGATTTCAGCGGTTCGATCTTGTCCGTCCAGCAGCAAAATCGGGGCTTTTTCTTTTTTATCTTCTTTATTCGAGTCTGGTCGATAGACATCGTAAGGCAGGTCAAATGGGAAGTCAATCTCCATATGATAGTCTGGATCAAGGCCGATACGCAGCCATTGCCTTGCAATCTCAGCCAACAAGGTTTCATCCGGCTCTTCAATGGTTATATACTTGTACAACCGTCTGTCTAAGAATCGGCAGCATAAGTCCGATAATAGAGGGTCTCTTTCCTCTGACCATTCCATGAAGGCTGTCTGAATGAGCGCCTCGTCGAGACGGTAATAATCTTGTGCGGATAGGGTCTGCCGAATCAGGCTGTCAATCGGTCTCGCCATCCATCCGAAGGTATAGCCCTGTTCGGTTAACTCCTTCGCTCGGCGGAAGATCTGCCTGAGTATAATCTCAGAGCTCCTTGTCACCGGATGGAAGTATACCTGCCAATACATCTGATATCGGGACATGAGATAATCCTCCACCGCATGCATCCCCGACTCCTTCACAACGATCTGGCCTTGATAAGGGCGAAGTACCCTTAGAATTCGTTCCAGATCGAAGGTTCCATAGTTAACCCCCGTATAGTAGGCGTCTCTGAGCAGATAATCCATGCGGTCCGCATCCATCTGGCTCGATACGAGGCTGATGACGATCGGCTTCGGATAAGTCTTCCGAATGACCGCAGCCACGCGGTCTGGGAAGTCCTCAGATACCTCTCGAAGCACCCGATTGATATCTGTTTCTTCTAATATAATACGGCAGGTCCACTCCTCGTGCTGAGTGTCGAATATCTCTTCTATGGAATGCGAGAAGGGTCCATGTCCAACGTCATGGAGAAGGGCTGCGCACAGCGAGACGAGCCTCTCTTCGCGAGGCCAATCCGGATAGCCGCTTCGCTCGAATTGAGAGATGATTTTACGGGTAATCTCATAGACTCCCAGGGAGTGAGAGAATCGGCTGTGCTCAGCGCCATGGAAGGTTAGGTATGAGGTTCCTAGCTGCCTGATTCTTCTTAATCTCTGGAACTCTTTTGTATTGATCAGATTCCAGATCGTCAGATCTTGTACATAGATATACTTGTGGACAGGGTCCTTGAACACTTTCTCTTCCGTAAGCGGCCGATTCATTGGTAATCACATCCCATTTGTTCAATTTTTCGACACACAATGTCGATTAAATGTCGAATAGTGTCGCATTATCATTTCCATTTCGTCGGATCTTGTTGTATTCTATAATAAGAATTTTAGCGCTTACTGTATAGTAAGACACTGAAAAAATAAGATTTTCACTCGTATTTTCATGGTTGACTAATCTGGTATAAGTTGGTATTATAGGTACTATAAAAAGAAAAACTATGTCGAATAGTGACGAATTTCACTTTGAGAGGGGAAACAATAGATTATGATGAAATCCACAGGTATTGTTCGTAAAGTCGATGAGTTAGGCCGTGTTGTTATTCCAATCGAGCTTCGCCGTACACTTGGAATCGGAGAAAAAGATGCACTGGAGATTTATGTAGACGGTGAGCGGATCATGCTTAAGAAATACGAGCCAGCTTGTATCTTCTGCGGCAATGCTGAGAACGTCTCCTACTTCAAAGGAAAAATTGTTTGTCACATTTGCTTATCAGAAATGCCTTCACCTGTGACAAAATAAACAAAATAGGTTATAATAAATTTACCGCACTTGTTAATTCTAACCTTTATCATACTCCTTGATGCCTTCCTGCGCTAGAACCCGGCCAGGAAGGTCTTTTTTTATACCCAGATTATCGATTCACTGCATTATAGACGTCCCGCTTCGGCAGTCCTCGTTCGACCGCGACCTTCTTGATGGCTTCCTTCCGATCCAGATTAGCTGCTTCATAGTGTGCCACATGAGCATCCAGTGTAAGCTCTGCCCACCAATCTCCAGCTTCCTCGATATATTGTTCACGCAGCTCTGTATAGCTCTCTGCCCCTTCTATAATGAGGCAATACTCTCCAAGCGGCTGATGCTCCTCTATGCGGATCATACACTCCTCTATCGTTCCTCGCACTGCTTCCTCATACCGCTTCGTTAATTCACGAATGATCGCTATGCGCCGATTGCCCAGCACCTCGAGCATGGCTTGCAGTGTCTTCCGAAGACGGTGAGGGGACTCGTAGAGCATTAAGGTGCCCTCTTGCTTGCGAAGCTTCTCGAGCCATGCTAGTCGAGTCTTGTTATCCCGTGGAGGGAATCCCGCGAACAGGAATCGCTCAGTAGGCAGTCCTGACATGATCAGGGCCGACAGTGCCGCATTCGCGCCCGGAATAGGGACGACAGCAATTCCCTGTGCTACTGCCTCAGCTACTAGATCTGCTCCTGGGTCCGAGATAGCTGGCAAGCCTGCATCGCTCACAATAGCGATGGAGCGGCCTTCAAGCAGCAGTCTAATAAGCTCTACACCGCTGGACTGCTTATTGTGCTCATGGTAGCTCACCAGCTTGGTCGGAATCTCGAAGTGGGTGACCAGCTTCCGCGTCTGCCTCGTATCCTCTGCGGCGATCACATCTACTTCCTTAAGCGTCCGAATGGCACGGAACGTCATATCCTCAAGATTGCCTATAGGTGTAGCTACTAAGTATAATATTCCACTTGTACGGCTTCCTTGATCCACATAGCTCTTCTGTACCGTCACCATCGCTAACCTTCAACCTGCCCTTCGCATATCGCTTCACATAACTCTTCACATGACTCTTCACTTAATTCTTAACAGAACTCATCAATAACTCGCTCGGTTCATTCGTAGATGATAATGGGAGGCAGCAGACGGAGCTCTGGCTTCCCGTCACGCATTGCTTCAATTAATACCATATTCGCTTCTCCGTCAGCTCGAGGATGGACGAACTGTAATCTCTTCGGCTCCAGCTTCCATCTGCGCATCGATTCGACAATGTCGAGGAGGCGTGCTGGCCGATGGACCATCGCTACCTTCCCGCCAGACTTAACTAGCTTAGCAGCAGCCTCCACTACGTCCTCCAGCGTACACAGCATCTCATGTCTGGCTATGGCATAATGCTCATTCTCATTCTGCTCCCCAGTCGTTACCTGCATATAGGGCGGATTCACCGTAATGGCATCGTACACTCCGTAACCGGCCGTATGCACATACTCCTTCAGATCTCCTTCCATAATATTGACTTGATGCTCGAGACCATTCAGCCGATTGCTCCTTCTCGCCATCTCCGCAAGTCTAGGCTGAATCTCCACCCCATCAATCTGAGCATTCGTTCTAGTCGTCAGCAGGAATGGAATAACTCCATTGCCCGTGCATAGATCTAATATTCTGCCCCGCTTCGGCACGCTAGCGAACTTGGACAACAAGACGGCATCTAGGGAGAAGGAGAACACTTCTCTGCTCTGTATGATGCGAAGGCCGTTCTCCGTCATTAAGTCGTCGAGCCTCTCGCCTTCCAGTAGTGTTACGGATTCAGTCACAGATGCATTCCCCTTTATGATCATAAAATAGGCCGTCCTCTTCTCGCAGAGGACGGCACGGCACTACCTTATTTGTTTAAGAACGACAGGCAGAACAAGCAATCTCCCTCAGTTCTGAGATGGCCGTAGTAGACATTGCAGATATGGAACCCTTCATGGTACAAGCGAGCCAGGTTGTCATGGCCTTCGCCTACGGCCGTTGCCGCTATGGCAGCTGCGAAGGACTCAGCTGCTTCCTTAGAGGAAGGCTTGGCAGCCCTAGCTTGTTCCGTTCTTGGCCCCGCATCGGCATTCGTATTGCCGTCGACTTCAGTATCCCAAGCTGGATCCGTCAGCGGCGCATTTTCTCTCTTTAATATTTTGCGCAATTGATGGTTCTCTATGCTGAGTCGCTTATTCTCTTCTACTAGTTCCTTGATTCGCAGCTTGAGTGCTCCAAGTTCACTATGGAAGGCACCCATCCGCTGATCCAACTCGTCCATTTGAATGAATATATCTAACTTATCCAACTTCCCACCCCAGAGCGTCAAGCTTGAGATCAGCCTCCGTGGAGGCCGTGCTTAGTCATTTGGACCAACATGCTGCTGTGAGATTGAATTACTTCACAACAACATCATCTAACGGCAGTTCCTTCGGCTTGCCCGAGATATCGAACAATTGGACATAGACCGACTTGGTTGAAGTATTAATTCCGGTAACCTTGCCTTCTCCATACGAAGTAATGACGACCTTCCCGATTGCAGGAAGCTCCTCCCGAACACTCTCGTAGTTATCATGCTCGAACTTCAAGCAGCACATGAGACGTCCGCATAGACCGGAGATCTTCGTTGGGTTGAGGGATAGATTCTGATCCTTCGCCATCTTGATCGATACGGGCTCGAAGTCGCCTAGCCATGAGGAGCAGCATAATACTCTGCCGCACGGTCCGATGCCCCCCAGCATCTTCGCTTCATCACGCACCCCAATCTGACGCAGTTCAATGCGGGTACGGAATACACTAGCGAGGTCCTTCACGAGCTCACGGAAGTCTACCCTTCCTTCAGCAGTGAAGTAGAATATAATCTTGTTGCGGTCGAATGTGAATTCCACATCAACCAGCTTCATCTTGAGCTGATGACCTCTGATCTTCTCCAGACATATCGCGAATGCGTTCTTCGCTGCAGACTTATTCTCGTCTACAATCTTAGCATCTGCTTCGCTTGCAATGCGTATGACCTTCTTAAGCGGGAGTACTACATCCGATTCACCGACTTGCTTCTGTCCCACTACTACCTTACCATACTCGATACCTCGCGCTGTCTCCACAATCACATGCTGATCGCTGTCAACGGGGTGCAGGGCCGGGTCGAAGTAATATATCTTGCCCGCCTTCTTGAAGCGGACACCTACGACATTGTACAAGGAATTAGCCCTCCTGTAAGTTAACCAATAATTGCTCGACTGCAAGCTGTGGGGCCACGTTCGCTCGAATTCGCTTGCCAGCTTCAAGAGTATGCTCTATACAGGATACCCATCCGGCTATTGATCTTGAGAACGCCTGCTTGCCTATCCAATCCATCTGATCTATGAAAACGATGCTTTCCTGCCTTCCGGCCTGGAAGTGAATCATATCTTTGAACCATAAAACCAACATCGACAGAAATAATTGCACATGTTCGGCAAGTTCTGTCTTGAATAATTGCTGCTGGGCCGTAATCATCGCCGCGGTGAATCGGGTCAGACACTCCTTGCCTAATTGTATCACTAGGCTTCTAATTTCTGCAAACCCATTCTGCTGGATAGTTTCTCTAGCGCCATCAAGCCCGGAAGATAATTGTACGGCTGCACGAGCCATTAGAGGCGGAGCACCCTCTGCCGTTAATACCTTCAGCATCTCTTCAGCAGCTCTCGGCAAGAACGGAATCCATTGCGCTCTGGAACGAATGGTTGGGAGGACGGCTTGTCCATTATCAGTAATTAGAATCGCAACTAGAGGAGATACCGGCTCCTCCAGGAACTTAAGCAGACTGTTCGCAGCCTGGAGCGTCATCTTGTCCGCTCGTTCCATAATGTATACCTTGCGCTTCGTCCCGCTGTTCTTGTAGGCGAATTCATGCTGAAGCTCGCGAATCTGGTCTATCTTGATGGACTGACCGTCCGGCGCAATCCGAATGAGATCCGGCTGATTGCCATGCTCGAACTTGCGACATTCCAGGCAATGCCCGCAGGCGTCTTCTCCTCCAGCTTCGCAGAACAGCGCCTTAGCGAACGCTTGTGCCATCTCCAGACGGCCGGTTCCTGAAGGTCCTGTGAAGAGATAAGCATGCGACACCTTACCGCTGCGCAGAGCATGCTTCAGGATTCGCTTCGCCTTCCATTGTCCAGTCACTTGTTCCAAGCTCATACCTACTGTACCCTTCCTTGCTTCTATTCTAGAATAGTAAGTTAATCAAGAGGCCGCGAATCTCCCCGATCTTCTGAAGCAGCTCGATTCGTCCTTGCTCGGAGTCGAGCATCTCTTCCGTGAGGGTAATGAGGGTTGCATCGATCTCATCGAGCAGCTTGTATCGCTTCGTACGGCCTCTGCGATCGAACCCCCGCATCTCCTTCAGCCCTATTCCACGCCTAGCTGTATCCTCAAGGAACCGCTTCACCATTACCTGATACAGCTTAAGCTCGCGAATCGTCATCGACCGCGTCAAGCGCTCTCCTTGATTGTGAATCTCCTGAAGCTTAAGCTGCAGCTGCTCCTGTGTGCGCTGAGCTTCCTGGCCGACCATCACGTCGGAGAAGTTCTTAGGCGCAACCAGCTTCGCTGGGTTGTCATTGCTCGTTCTGTTCTGTCCTAAGGGGCGGAATCCTGGATCAATCTTCATGTCGGAGTCGCACCTATCCTAGAAGTGTTCGAAGCGTTCGACAGGAACGACGAACACAGCCGCGCCTCCAACTTGCACTTCAACAGGGAATGGAATATAGGAATCCGTAGATCCGCCGATCGGGGATACCGGCGTTACGAGCTGGTCTCGCACCTTGCAGTTAGAGGAGATGACCTTCAGCACTTCATGCACGCGCTCATCTTCAATCCCGATCATGAACGTTGTATTGCCGGCACGGAGGAATCCGCCGGTACTGGCTAGCTTGGTCGCACGGAATCCTTCCTTAATCAGTGCATTCGACAGCCGATTGCTGTCTTTATCTTGAATAATCGCAATGACTAACTTCATTCTAATTCCTCCTATGTTCGAAGTGACTATCTGCCAAGCCTCAGTCTAATCGCTTCCAGCACATCCTTCAGCACCGCATCCACCGCCTGGTTCGCGTCGACGCGAACGATTCTCTCTGGGTGGAGCTTGAGCAGCTTAAGATAGCCTTCACGTACCTTATGATGGAACTCAAGCTTCTCAAGATCCAGGCGATTCAGCTCACGCTCATCTGCTTGCTTGATTCGGCTTAAGCCAATCTCCGGCGGAATATCCATGTAGATGGTTAGATCCGGCATGGTATCTTCAATAGCGAATTGATTAATGGCCCATATCTCTTCCATGCCAAGCCCTCTTGCATATCCTTGATAGGCGAGGCTGCTGTCGACGAATCGATCACAGATGACCATTCCTCCGGCTTGAAGTACGGGGATTACCTTCTCTACAAGATGCTGTCTCCTCGAAGCAGCGTAGAGCAATGCTTCCGTGCGTGCGTCCATCGCCACATGGCTGCGGTCCAGAATGACCGATCGAATCTGCTCAGCAATCGGAATGCCGCCTGGCTCTCTTGTCGTGGTTACTGCATAGCCCATCTCCTGCATCTTATGCGAGATTCGCTCGATGAGTGTAGATTTGCCTGCACCTTCACCACCTTCTATGGTTATGAATATCCCTTTGTTCACGGGCTAAGGTTGCTCCTTACATTTAAGTTAACCCTATCATAACAAAGCGAATCACCTTGTACAATGAGCAGTTACGGGGATTGCGGCGGCTGCATCACCTTAATTCGCAAGACGCTGGGATCAGATGCCCCCTGCAGCTTAGCACCAGCATCCGACAGCTTCTGCAGAAGCTGCACCGTGCTCTCCATGATGACCTCCCCTTCATAGAGAACGGGGATACCAGGTGGATAGGGGATGATCATCTCGGCTGACCGTCTCCCTACTGCCTCATTCAGTGGGACGATCTCGACCTCATCAGCTGAAATGAAGAATCGATGGAATGGAACGGGGGCTGCCACTTGCTCCTCCGGCGGCATTAGCATCTGCGGGCTAGAGCTAGTGTTCCATACGAATGACTGACCATCCCCTACTGTCTCCTTATCCTTAAGTACGTCAAGTGACACGGTCTCGAGTGCCGCAATCAGCTTATTACGGTCCTCTGCCGTTGAACCAATGCCTATGACTAGTACTACATAGCGGTCGTCAGCCATCTCCGTCCAGATTCCGCTCTCTTCCAGCTTCCGTTGCAGAGCTACACCGGAATGTGTACCGGTTCGATCATAGATAACGAGACGAAGAGGATCGCTATGCTCATAGGCAGGAATTCCTTCACGATCCATATCTTCTAATAACCCGATCACGGATTGAGATTGTCTAATCCATCCTCGAATAGAGCTGGCACTAGCTAAGCACGGTTCAAAAAGCGCCTCTCCATAATGGTCTACCATTGCTCGGGCAATATCCAGCGAAGCCATAATCGGGAATGATGGACTGGAACTCTGTACCATTGATAAAATATGGCGAAGCTGTTGTCTCTGTATTCGCGATCCTTGAACGTGAAGCATAGCCCCCATCGTAAGGGCAGTTAGTGTCTTATGAGTGGATTGAACGACTGCATCGGCGCCTGCTTGCAGCGCAGAGGGTGGAAGCTCTGGATGCAGGCCATAGTGCGCACCATGTGCCTCGTCGACTAGCAGTATACACTCATAGCTATGAATAAGGCTGGCATACTCCGTTAATTCGGTACCCATTCCATAATAATTCGGATTACTGAGCAGCACAGCTCTAGCTTGCGGATAGGCTTCCAATGCTTGTCTAACGTGATTCAATGTAGGAACCGTAGCAACGCCGCTGCTCTCATCTATCTGAGGAGCTAGGAATACAGCCGATGCACCCGCTAGCTTCAGCCCATTCAGCACTGACTTATGTACGTTCCTCTGAACTAGGATGATATCGTCTGGCTGGCTGCAAGCGGTGAGAATCATCGCTACATTACCGGCCGTGCTGCCGCCTACGAGGAAGAAGCTCTCCTCTGCTCCATAGCATGCAGCTGCCAGCGATGCCGCTTCATGAATGGATGCTTCCGGATGATGAAGATCATCGGTAGCACGAATCTCCGTCAGATCGAGCATAGCCATGGGATACAGCGGGCGGGTATATTCCTCTATCTCCTGATTCACCCTGAAGGCTCGTCCATGCTGGTGACCAGGTACATGGTAAGGAGTCGGATTGGTGCTCACATGCTTCAGCAAGGCTTCATATAGTGGGGCATACATCGACAGATTACGACCTCTTTTCTACCTTTATACCCTTGTTATATCATAGATGGATCATTTGTTCTGCAAAAAAAAGAGCGGATACTCCTATAATGGATGTCCGCTCATGCATTCTTTTCTATAAAGATTTGCTTCAATTGATGAATGAAGAAGGGATACTTCGCATCCATCACATCGGTGCGAACCATCTCTGTCTCACAGGAATCACAGATGAATTCGGATATAATGCGAATGCCTTCTCCTGCAGTCTTAGTCTCACCGCATATAATACATTCCACGTGGAGCTCATCATGCATCGTTATCGCCACCTTTTATGCGTAACTCATTTACCTACTATTATGGCACAGATTCTAGCAGAGTATACCTGTTTCATAGCGTATTTCAAATATTTATATATCATATGCTGGAACTGGGCGATTGGTGAATCTATTCGGTGCTATGGACAATTCAGCGCAGCCAGCCGATATATAAGTACGAGACTTACAAGGCCGCAGAGAGGATGTTGAACGTGCGCCGCAGCTTAGAAGACCAGTTGAGTGCAACGATCTATCAATATAAGTTAATAAGACGCATTACGATTAGAAGTGAGCTCAGGTGGAGCCATGCCTGTATTGCTATCCTCTTCTTCACCTTCCATGCACTTATGTATGGGGTAGATGGCCTGATAGCCTGTCTGCTTGGATTCTGCCTCCTCCAGCTCATCCAACAGATCATCTTATTGCTGACCTTCATTCGCGTAGAGATGGCTGAGGACCGCCGCTGGAACTGGCGACTGGGACTACCTTGGATTGGCTACCGCCCAGCTGGCGACTTAACATTCAGCGCCTTCCGCCGAGTGCATCGCCATCTATTCTGGGTAGGACTATGCTTCGTTGCGCTGCTGTATCCTTGGATTAGTGAATCGCTGATGATTAGCCTGGTCAGCTGGCAATTATGGACATTAGGTCCGAGACTACTCCTTATCCGCTCCCTGCGCCGTGAACGCTCTGACGGAGTCCTTCGTCTCCAGAGCCACGAGGTATCCTATTACCACCGCTAAGCTCGGTGGTTCTAAGTGCAACATATATCTACATCAATCTCAGAATCTCAGTGGTTATTATAGACAACAAAAAACCTACTGCATATATGCAGTAGGTTCCTCGTGCTTGGCGACGTTCTACTCTCCCAGAACCCTGCGGTCCAAGTACCATCGACGCTGGAGGGCTTAACGGTCGTGTTCGAGATGGGAACGCGTGGTTCCCCTCCGCCATCGCCACCAAACGGTGCGTATACCGGAATAACCGGCTGCGCATAGGGTATTGTACCCTGAAAACTGGATGCGAAAGCGATGAGTGCTGAAGTCATCTTAAGGTCTTACATAGTAGGATAAGCCCTCGACCGATTAGTATTCGTCAGCTGCATGCATTGCTGCACTTCC
>NZ_JBHSHW010000017.1:0-1352 GCF_042653305.1 Paenibacillus sp. GCM10023252 | reverse complement strand
AATTTCTTAGTCATGTTTTGTCCCAGTGTTTATTCTTTTTTGGTGTTTAGGGGGAGGGGAGAAAACCGTCATGAGGCACTCCGATGCCTCATGAATCAGATCTTGCGTTCCGTAACCGTCAACTGGTTTCCTGGACGATTGCGGATGGGCATCTCTCCTTTGTGTTACTTCAGGAGTTTCAGATAACGTTCTGATATTCATGACGCCAAAAGGCTTAAGCTGCAGTCCTGGTCAAGCGAAGCGACCAGGAAGCCGGGTTGCTCCGCCACTTAGCCTTGCAGGTGTGTCCGGACTGAGTTACCCACGGCCCTTCAGCTTCGGTCCGGACCGAGGGGCGAATGCCCCGAAGCGTGAATATGGTGTTAGCAGATGTTATTGCCCCCCTGAATAACTTTCCAACATCTCTTCTCTGGCCTTTATTAGCCAGGGGTGTACAAGCTTTAGAATATTTCGTTGGTCCCATATGTGATTGAGATATATTATTATTGCTTTATTAATTTCTCGTTTATTTACTTCTTCTCTCATTTCTAGTAGGTACGGATGTTCTCCCGGTAATTTCCACGAAATCTTATCAGAAACAAATAATATCTTATCGGTCATATTTGCTTTTGGTTTGTGGGTGGTATGACTCTCAATTGCATTTAAGATCTCTTCATCAGAGATACTAAAAATTCTTGTGCCATGTACTTTGATAGTTTTTGATGTACGCTTCTATCATATTTAAGTTCTTCTTCAAGTACTTCAATAGACAATGTTTTCGCTACATCTAACATTGTGGAGATTGGAATTACATTACTGATATCATGTAAAAGCGCAGCACGTACAACCTTAAATGAATCAATCTCAAATAAATTAGCTATCCGTTCAGCTTCTTCAGCAACCTCTAATGTATGATTCAATGTCCTTAAGTCATTATTCATTTTATAGAAAGTATCTATATCATTACTTAAATCTCCTGTGAGAACAAAGCTACTTGTGTACCGACTAAAAAGATCGTTCATGTTTATCGATCCTTTGCATTAATTTCTGCTAACGTTCTTGTATTCACGACGCCCCACCACCTTAAGTCCTGAAGGGACGGCCGCGATGCGGTTAGGTGGTGCGGGTGTGTCCGGCTGATTATGCTCCTCTGCTACTGAAATACCTCTTCGACTACACTTCTATCTCCGGCCGGACCGAGGGCCGAATGGCCCGATGCGTGAATATGGTGTTAGGTGAAGTTGCCTCTTCTTAAAACTCTCTTCCAAACTGCTCTTTAAAAAATGTTCTTATTGGTTCTATAAAATTTTCATTATCCTTATAATTATTGTTATTAATTGTACTTGAATTGAAATCGAACTTGAAAACATCTC
>NZ_JBHSHW010000016.1:0-4854 GCF_042653305.1 Paenibacillus sp. GCM10023252 | reverse complement strand
GCACCTACCGCTTCCTAAATACTCTCTTCATCACTTCTACTTTCAGGCACCTAACGCTTCCTAAAATATTCTCTTCATCTCTACTGCTTTCAGGCACCTAACGCTTCCTAAAATATTCTCTTCATCTCTTCTACTTTCAGGCACCTACCGCTTCCTAAATATTCTCTTCCTCTCTTCCACTTTCAGGCACCTAAACCTTCCAAAATAATCTCTTCTTCTCTTCTACTTTCAGGCACCTTCCGCTCGCAAAACATATTCCTTTAAGTCCTTTTGTCTCTTAATTGCCGACCACGCTGTCCCTAAGTCCCTCAAACCTGAAATACTTCATGTTCTTCCTGCCTTAAGATGGCTCTCGTAGTACGCATAACCTATTCATTTACTCGCTGTATCTTCGGGTCAAATTGCACATAACGTTCTTGTATTCACGAACCCGAGAGGCTTAAGGCGACCAACCGGAGCCGGGTCGAAGACTTAGCCTCGCAGGAGTTGTCCGGCTGGATCCACTTCCCCGAGAAGCCTCGGTCCGGACCAAGGGCGTAAGCCCGCCGCGTGAATACGGTGTTAGACGAAGTTCATTTGCTTCCTCGAATTACTCTTCCAAATATATCTGGTTTATTACTTTCAAATTTACTTATTAAATCTTCACCAATTAAGGTTACTGACCGTTCCCACGGGTGACTGAAGTAACACCATCTTAAATCCCTAGGGAAGAAAATATAATAGTCTCCATCAGGATAAAAGGGAATAATCCAGTCTTGGTCCCCTCTCGGTAAATGAGGATTAAACCAAAAACATTCATGTTGCCAATCTAGTGCATAGATATATTCTTCTTCGTTAGTTAGAGTCTTAAAGACATTATTACAGAGCTCTTCAAAGTCTCCTATCATGTCCCACGTTACTAACAATTCATAAGAAATATAATTATCAGATTTCACTTGAATACTCGGCCATTCTGAAGATTTAATACTAGGTTTGAAATTAAATTTCTTTTCAAACATATCCCAGGCAGATAAATCCTCATTATCATTAAGGGTAATCCAATTATTCATGTAACTTCTTCCTTTAATTAATTTAATGAATTTCGTCTAACGTTGTTGTATTCACGACGTCGATCCCCCTTAGATAGCTCTTAACTTAGGGGGATCGATGTGTCCGGCTGATTACACTCCTCCGAAATCCCTCGGCCGGACCGAGGGCCGAATGGCCCGATGCGCGAATATGGTGTTAGATGAAGTGCCTGGCTTCGATGAAATTCTCACAAATTAATTATTGATTTCCGTGACTTACCTCATTTAATATCTCTTCGATTTTCAATATTAATTCATAGTAATTTCTCGTTTTATAACTGATTAAGGGATCTTGCCATGCATTACTTTGGTCATCTTCATTATCACATTGCATTATTAATTTTAAGTGAAATTGCCCCTTTGGATCCGTTTCTGGATACCAGCCTAGATCTAAGATTTTTCTTTGTGATTCATGAACAAATTGAAATATGTCTTCATTGAATTCCCATTTGTACTCAAAATCTTTATTGATAAATTCATCTGGATTAATTTCAAAAAAAGTATTCCAACAAACTTTCCATCCGATTGAAATTCGCAGAGGTACGAGTGTTAGTGCCATAATTGTAACCTCTTCTCTTAATTGTTTGTGTCTTTTCAGGCATTTCATCTAACGTTCTTGTATTCACGACGCCGAAAGGCTTAAGCTGCCCTTCTGGTCAAGCGAAGCGACCAGTACGCCGGGTGGCTCCGCCACTTAGCCTTGCAGGTGTGTCCGGACTGCGTTACCCGCGGCTCTTCTTCTTCGGTCCGGACCGAGGGGCGAATGCCCCGATGCGTGAATACTGTGTTAACTGATGTCTCCAGCTTCTTGATTTAACTAAACAAGTCCTTTTTAGTCTTTTACAATGGTTTTAAATTTACTTTATTGATTCCACTTTAAAGTCTCTTCCAAATTTCTTTAACGTTTATAGCCTTTTATAGTCTCATCAATTAATTCATACAATGCCTTATAGTTTTTAATGTCCTGAAGTCACTTACTTTTCCAGTTCAATTATTGTCTCAGTTCTTAAATCTTTTTAATTCAGTTATTCTATCAGCTAATTGCTTAGTGCTTTAAAAAATGCTCGCGGTGTCGAAGGG
Organism: Paenibacillus sp. GCM10023252; assembly: GCF_042653305.1. Taxonomy (NCBI): domain Bacteria; kingdom Bacillati; phylum Bacillota; class Bacilli; order Caryophanales; family Paenibacillaceae; genus Paenibacillus; species Paenibacillus sp. GCM10023252. Next base: position 2,707 of record NZ_JBHSHW010000016.1, on the reverse strand, counting down.
GGTTACTTTCCTCTCGTACCCTGTTGCGACCTTCCTCTTGTTTTGAACTGTTGTTAAATCATCTTATTATTGTTTCTGCTCTCGGAGATTTCAGTTAACGTTCTGATATTCACGACGCCGAAAGGCTTAAGCTGCTATTCTGGTCAAGCGAAGCGACCAGTTTGCCGGGTGGCTCCGCCACTTAGCCTTGCAGGTGTGTCCGGACTGAGTTACCCACGGCCCTTCAGCCTCGGTCCGGACCGAGGGGCGAATGCCCCGAAGCGTAAATATGGTGTTAGCAGATGTTAATGCCCCCCTGAATTAACTTCCAGCATCTCTTCTCTCGCCTTTATTAGCCAGGGGTGTACAAGCTTTAGAATATTTCGTTGGTCCCATATGTGATTGAGATATATTAATATTGCTTTATCAATTTCTCGTTTATTTACTTCTTCTCTCATTTCTAGTAGGTACGGATGTTCTCCCGGTAATTTCCACGAAATCTTATCAGAAACAAATAATATCTTATCGGTCATATTTGCTTTTGGTTTGTGGGTGGTATGACTCTCAATTGCATTTAAGGTCTCTTCATCAGAGATACTAAAAATATCTTGTGCCATGTACTTTGATAGTTTTTGATGTACGCTTCTATCATATTTTAGTTCTTCTTCAAGTACTTCAATTGACAATGTTTTCGCTACATCTAACATTGTGGAGATTGGAATTACATTACTGATATCATGTAATAGCGCAGCACGTACAACCTTAAATGAATCAATCTCAAATAAATTAGCTATACGTTCAGCTTCTTCAGCAACCTCTAATGTATGATTCAATGTCCTTAAGTCATTATTCATTTTGTAGAAAGTATCTATATCATTACTTAAATCTCCTGTGAGAACAAAGCTACTCGTGTACCGACTAAAAAGATCGTTCATGTTTATCAATCCTTTGCATTAATTTCTGCTAACGTTCTGATATTCATGACGCCGAAAGGCTTAAGCTGCTCTTCTGGTCAAGCGAACGCGACCAGTTTGCCGGGTGGCTCCGCCACTTAGCCTTGCAGGTGTGTCCGGGCTGCGTTACCCGCGGCACTTCTCCTTCGGTCCGGACCGAGGGGCGAATGCCCCGATGCGTGAATATGGTGTTAGCTGAAGTATGTCTGGATTACCCTCGGATTACTTCTTCTGATATAAATTAGCACTCCATCCTTCTCCATTAACTCTTCTTATATAATTGAATCCTGCGTCACAATAGTATTGATTAAGTCTTTGATTTTCTGCCATACAATCAAGTCTTATATACTCTTTGCCTTTATTTCTAATTTGCTCTTCTGCAGATCTTAAGAGTCTTAATCCTATACTATTGCCCTTGAATTTCCTATTCACTACAAACTTATGAATATAGCCTGATGATCCGTTATCAAGTTCTTCCCATATGAAAGGATCATTCCAGGTAATCAAATATGTTCCTACAATTTCTCTATTTAATTCTGCAAGGTAGACATTTGAACCATTATTCATGAACTTGAAAACTTTCTCGAGATTAAAATTCTCTGGTTTCCATTGATTGATATTCTTTGATTGGAGCCACCTTGCAGATTCTTGCCAAAGCTCTAAAACAATTGTTGCATCTTCGAATGAAGCCAATCTGATTATAAGCTCTTGATCTTCCTCCAACTTCATCGTATCATCCCTCACAATAATAAGACTTCGTATTTCAGCTAACGTTCTTTTGTTCACGACGTCCATTCCCCTTAGATAGCTCTTATCTTAGGGGAATGGATGTGTCCGGCTGCTTACTCTTCCCCGAAATCCCTCGGCCGGACCGAGGGGCGAATGCCCCGAAGCGTGAATATGGTGTTAGCTGATGTTACCGACTTCCTCGAGATGCTACTACAGTCCTTATCCATTCATTTCTATCATTGTTCCTCGTTCATCAAATATTGAATTTGGATTAAATGCAACTTCCCAATAATTATTCTCCGGATCTAAGAAACCCGCACTTCTTCCTCCCCATTCTGCGCTACTAGGTTCATGAATAATTCTGGCACCTGCTTCTCTTGCCTGGTTGATGATCTCATCTACTTGTTCTTCGTAATCTGTATTTATACTTAATGTTACGCCTCTAAAATAATTAGGATCTTCAGGCTTCTTTAAATCAATTCCTTTTGTCATCTCTTCAATTGACCAAATTGATAACATTCCACCAGCAGTTTTAAATACTGAATAGTTATCAGAACTCCACTCAGTCTCAGTCCATCCAAGTCCTTTATAAAATGAACGTAGCAACGGCAAATCCCAAGCGCCGAGCGTAATTAAACTAACTCGTTGTAATATCATTTCATGTCCTCCTCAATGAAAATGTTAGTTGTGCTTGTCTTTAATTAACGCTCTCGGTAATTTCAGCTAACGTTATTGTATTCACGACGTCCTACCACCTTAAGTCCCGAAGGGACGGCCGCGATGCGGTTAGGTGGTGCGGGTGTGTCCGGCTGATTATGCTCCTCTGCTACTGAAATACCTCTTCGACTACACTTCTATCTCCGGCCGGACCGAGGGCCGAATGGCCCGATGCGTGAATATGGTGTTAGGTGAAGTTGCCTCTTCTTAAAACTCTCTTCCAAACTGCTCTTTAAAAAATGTTCTTATTGGTTCTATAAATTTTTCATTATCCTTATAATTATTGTTATTAATTGTACTTGAATTGAAATCGAACTTGAAAACATCTC
>NZ_JBHSHW010000015.1:0-3528 GCF_042653305.1 Paenibacillus sp. GCM10023252 | reverse complement strand
TCATCGACATCACCTAGCCCTATTTCTTTAAGGTTTCTAAATGTACTTGGCAATTTTACCTAACGTTCTTGTATTCACGACGCCGAAAGGCTTAAGCTGCAGTCCTGGTCAAGCGCAGCGACCAGTTCGCCGGGTGGCTCCGCCACTTAGCCTTGCAGGTGTGTCCGGACTGAGTTGCCCGCGGCTCTTCATCATCGGATCCGGACCGAGGGGCGAATGCCCCGATGCGTGAATACTGTGTTAACTGATGTCTCCAGCTTCTTGATTTAACTAAACAAGTCCTTTTTAGTCTTTTTACAGTTGTTTTAAATTTCCTTTATTGATTCCACTTTAAAGTCTCTTCCAATTTTCTTTAATTTTATAGCCTTTTATAGTCTCTTCAATTAATTCATACAATGCCTTATAGTTTTAATGTCCTGAAGTCACTTACTTTTCCAGTTCAATTATTATCTCAGTTCTTAAATCTTTTTAATTCAGTTATTCTATCAACTCATTACTTTTCATGTGCTTCTAAAGATTGCTCGCGGTGTCGAAGGGGGTTACTTTCCTCTCGTACCCTGTCGCGACATTCCTCTTGTTTTGAACTGTTGTTAAATCATCTTTTTATTGTTTCAGCTCTCGGAGATTTCAGTTAACGTTCTTGTATTCACGACGCCCCACCACCCTAAGGTCCAAAAGGACCGGCCGCGACGCGGTTGGGTGGTGCGGGTGTGTCCAGCTGAATATGCTTCCTGCTAATGCCAATTGCTTCCCCGAATCCTCTTCTTACTTCGGCTGGACCGAGGGCCGAATGGCCCGATGCGTGAATATGTTGTTATGTGAAGGACTTGCCTTCCTCGAATAATCTGGCAAATCCATATTTCTTTGTATTTAAAACATAGCTTGCAGTATCAATTATATTATCAGTTTCAATCTTGATTGTTATCGGATCATTACTTACTAGTCTTAATTCACAATATCCATATGGCCAGTAACTAACGCATTGAAAATTATATTCCTTATTTAAATTCTCCTCTTTGCCAGTCGCTTTCCATGATGTTGAGATGTTCACAATCTTATTATTTACATCATATATAAATCCTTCTTTAATTCTTTTGTAAAGCGCAATAGAAAGGTTCCCTTGATGTATTTCACCAACCTCAACTAAAGCGAAGCCACTAATATAAAGATCTTTGCCTTCAAACTGTTTAAAAGAAGAAAAACACTTTGCTTCTTTAAGAATTGTAATCCCCCATGCCTTAAATGAAGTCATTGAATCGAAGGCAGCATCAAAATATAAGCATGATTCAGAGAAATCTATGAATTTATCAAAATCATCTGAAATATCAAGAGTAATTTCCATTGTGTTCTTATATCCCTCCGATCTTGCAAGTCTTTCACATAACGTTGTTGTATTCACGACGCCCCACCACCTTAAGGTCCGAAGGACCGGCCGCGATGCGGTTAGGTGGTGCGGGTGTGTCCGGCTGATTCCGCTTCCCTGCTACTGAATTGTCATCTTTGAACACGCTTCTAACTTCTGCCGGACCGAGGGGCGAATGCCCCGAAGCGTGAATATGGTGTTATACGAAGGAATTCTCTTCCTCGATCTAACTATCAATAAATGCTCTAACAATAAGCGTAATCCCCGCTCCCAAAACTGAGCTAATTATTAATTTCATGACTTCCCATCTTGTTGTTTTCTTTTTATCATTTATTAATTTCTTCCTAACATTTATTTGGAACTCAAAGAGAGCAACAGATTCCTTTTTTCTTTGTTCGATGAAATCATTGGAGTTAAAATTTTTTATTAGATCTGTTCCAATTAATGATGTTGATTTTTCTGTTATCAATGAATATTGATCTTCTACAAACTTAAGTAAAATAATGCGTAACTCTACAATGTCATTAGGATTTATTGAAACTCTTGATAGTTTGTTAAACAACTCATTAATCTCTTCATTTAAGACATTAAATCCAATTGATATTGAATCAAAAAAAGCAAAGGAGCTTTTCCCTACCCCGCGGCTACCATAGTCAGCTAATTTATTATTTGTTTCTTTCATGATTCTATTTGAAATCATTGGTAGTAGATCATTAATGAGATCTTTTAATTTCAAGTTTATCATCCCTTAATGGTTTGAATTCTTTCGTATAACGTTCTTGTATTCACGACGCCGAAAGGCTTAAGCTGCAATCCTGGTCAAGCGAAGCGACCAGTTCGCCGGGTGGCTCCGCCACTTAGCCTTGCAAGTGTGTTCGGACTGTGTTACCCACGACCTACAGCTTCGGTCCGGACCGAGGGGCGAATGCCCCGAAGCGTGAATATTGTGTTAGGTGATGTTGGGGCCTTCCTTGAGATACCATCAAGAGCTTATTATCCGAGGTCAAACGTTGTCCATCCGTTCTCTTCAATAGAAATACATGTCTTTCTGAAAAATTTATAAGCCTTCATCCCATGTCTATTTCTAATCCATTCATAAAGATTTCTTCTATATGGGTATATAAATCGGGTTCTTGGTTCACTAAAAAATTCAATATATATCGGTTTATTAAAAGCGTCTCTCCATCCAATTGTTTTTGTTTCTTCTTCAGTTAGTTCTGTTATTTCAAAATCTTCAGATTTGTTTATATATGTAATCCAATTTCTTCTGCATACCTCAAAATCAATAAAGGTTTCAGAACTATTCTCATCTAGATATAACAATCCATTATTTAAGATTTTTAAAATTCGATTGTGATGAATAATAACCATAACATCACCTACTTCGGGTGTTTTATTAAGCATTTGCCCCAATTTCACCTAACGTTCGTGTGTTCACGAACCCGAGAGGCTTAAGGCGACCGAAGGGAGACGGGTCGAAGACTTAGCCTCGCAGGGTTGTCTGGCTGCTTCCACTTCCCCGAGATCCCTCTGCCAGACCGAGGGCGTCAGCCCGAAGCGTGAACACGGTGTTATACGACGGATCTGGCTTCTTTGATTAAACTATACAAATCATTATTCCTTCGTCCATATACTCGTCTATTTTATTTATATCCATCCATGTTGATTCATCTGCCCTAAGCCTATGAAATCTAATAATAGTATCATCATCATGGAAAGTAAGGTATATTACAAACTCATAGTTGGAGAACTCCGCCTTCAACTTCAATGACCATTTATTTAGTAAGTGAATCGCAAAATTCAAGCCTTCAAATGGGTGTTCAACAAACTTGTTCGAAACGTCGATCATATGCAAATGGCTATCAACTGCTTCGAATCCAGATCGATCACCGAACTGCCTGAATATAAAATCCATATTTAGTTCTGGAACTTTATTATCCCCACGCAACAAGACACAACCATTAACTTCAATGAAATTAAGAGGTTGCTGATTCAATAATTCATTCTGAAAAAAACCTGAATTATTTGGACTTAAGCTTTTAAATAAAGCTTTGAATTTCTCATTGGTTATTTTCATTTGTACCTCTTTCAGATCTGTCGTATAACGTTCTTGTATTCACGACGCCGAAAGGCTTAAGCTGCCCTTCTGGTCAAGCGAAGCGACC
>NZ_JBHSHW010000014.1:0-515 GCF_042653305.1 Paenibacillus sp. GCM10023252 | reverse complement strand
TTCCTCGGGGTACTTAGATGTTTCAGTTCCCCCGGTATGCCTCCTCATGAGCTATGTATTCACTCATAGGTAACTGTCCATTACGACAGCTGGGTTTCCCCATTCGGATATCCCCGGATCAAAGCCTGCTTACGGCTCCCCGAGGCGGTATCGTTGTTCGCCACGTCCTTCTTCGGCTCCTGGTGCCTAGGCATCCTCCGTGCGCTCTTATTAGCTTAACCAATGCTCCGGGTGACTCGGTGGATGCGCCGTTCCTACTTCCCCCCTCTGAATCAATAAAGACTCAAAGGTAGGGGGGGAAGTAGCAAAAGGTCGCAGTCCATCCGAGTCACCCTTCGCTTACAATTAAAGATCGTAAGATTTAAGGATGTTTCAGCATTTCATTTCTTTCGCTATCCAGTTTTCAAGGAACAATATTTCGTTGCGTCTACGACACAACGTCAAGACAAAAGAAAAACATAAAACACTTTTGGTGGAGCCAAGCGGGATCGAACCGCTGACCTCCTGCTTGCAAG
>NZ_JBHSHW010000013.1:0-1009 GCF_042653305.1 Paenibacillus sp. GCM10023252 | reverse complement strand
GATGGTCCTGCCGGATTCCGACGGGGTTTCTCGTGTCCCGCCGTACTCAGGATCCGTCTCGGAGAGTACTGACTTTTGGCTACAGGGCTTTTACCTGCTATGGCGGGCCTTTCCAGACCTCTTCGCCTAATCAACACCTTTGTAACTCCATGTGAGACGTCCTACAACCCCAAGGAGCAAGCTCCTTGGTTTGGGCTAATCCGCGTTCGCTCGCCGCTACTGACGGAATCACTTTTGTTTTCTCTTCCTCGGGGTACTTAGATGTTTCAGTTCCCCCGGTATGCCTCCTCATGAGCTATGTATTCACTCATGGGTAACTGTCCATTACGACAGCTGGGTTTCCCCATTCGGATATCCCCGGATCAAAGCATGCTTACGGCTCCCCGAGGCGGTATCGTTGTTCGCCACGTCCTTCTTCGGCTCCTGGTGCCTAGGCATCCTCCGTGCGCTCTTATTAGCTTAACCAACGCTCCGGGTGACTCGGTGGATGTGCGCCGTTCCTACTTCCCCCCTCTGAATCCATAAAGACTCAAGGTAAGGGGGGAAGTAGCAAAAGGTCGCAATCCATCCGAGTCACCCTTCGCTTACAATTAAAGATCGTAAGATTTAAGGATGTTTCAGCATTTCATTTCTTTCGCTATCCAGTTTTCAAGGAACAATATTCGTTGCGTCTACGACACAACGTCGAGACAACAACAGAAAAGGTAAAACATATAGATGCTTGCGCACCTGCTTGGCGACGCCCTACTCTCCCAGGACCCTGCGGTCCAAGTACCATCGGCGCTGGAGGGCTTAACGGTCGTGTTCGAGATGGGAACGCGTGGTTCCCCTCCGCCATCGCCACCAAACGGATGTGGATGAAAGATTGCTCTTTCAAAACTGACAACGAGTGAGCAATAAACCCTGCCTGAGTTTATCCAGTCATCAACGTGACTGAAGTAATTCCTTAGAAAGGAGGTGATCCAGCCGCACCTTCCGATACGGCTACCTTGTTACGACTTCACCCCAA
>NZ_JBHSHW010000012.1:0-48061 GCF_042653305.1 Paenibacillus sp. GCM10023252 | reverse complement strand
TTTCCGAATGTTATCCCAGTCTTACAGGCAGGTTACCTACGTGTTACTCACCCGTCCGCCGCTAAGTTTCAGAGGTGCAAGCACCTCATCAACTCCGCTCGACTTGCATGTATTAGGCACGCCGCCAGCGTTCGTCCTGAGCCAGGATCAAACTCTCCATAATGGTTTGTTTGTAGCTCTTAAAGACTTGCTAGCTTTATTGCTTTCCGATCTTTCGATCGGGGCAGTTTCACTCGTTGTTCAGTTTTCAAGGAACAATTTCTCGTTCATTTCTTGTGTGTGTCAGCCGTGTGTTTCTCAGCGGCGACAAGAAATAATATATCACAGGTGCCTAGTTTAATGCAAGTACTTTTTTTAAAAAAGTTTCGAATAACATAATTCGCTATCTCAACTTAATCGTACTGCCTCAAAAGCGGCGAGTTCTAATTTATCATAGCACGCAAAAAGAAGTCAAGGATTAAAACAAACCCTCGACTTCTTAAGATCATTGTTGACGATGTACTCCAGCTGCTTCATATATATTGCCTATTATGTGGATGGGCACGTCAGCTTCCTTCGTGACTCCATTCTTATATTCAACTGCGAACTGGAGCCGGTAAGTTCCTCTCTTCATCCCTTGTGTCAGCGAAGTCCATCTTGAATCGAACAATTCCTTCGAATACATCCGTGCAATGCTTGTTAGGTCCAGCGTTGCCGATGTTAAGATCTTCTTGCCATCCATTCCTGCAGCATCTAATGTAACGGTTACTTCCTTCACCGGTGCAGCAGCTGTCCTCGCCTTAACGATCATAATCTCTCCGGAATAGAAATCCTTAGGATGGTTAGCCGTCTCATGACCAAGCTTCGTATGAATCTTAAGCCAATCTGCTGTATGATCCACCCCTGCTTCCAATGTTAGAGGAAGAACGGTTATGACATGAGTCGACGTTGCACTTGCTCTGCCATCGGTAATCGTCATTATTACTCTATAATTCCCTGGCGATACCTTCGGAAGTATCGGACCTGCGGATGTATACGGATATGAACTGCTGAAGCTGGAATGGCTTATGTGGCCTGAGGGGTCGGTAATCTCGTAAGCCGTGGTGAGCTTATCTCGGTCAGGGTCAGTTATGGTATGGGATAACGTTAACGTATCTCCCTCATACACCGGCTTAGGAAGCCAATCAAAATCACCTGCAGGCGGACGATTGTTCACGACCTGATAGGTTCGAGTTGCCTTCTCTACATTGCCATTAGGCGTGCGTGCTGTCCACTCGAACACATAACTGCCATCAGGAACAGCAGACACAATGGCTCCCACGCCCCAATCCTGCTCCCCTACTCCTGCAGTTGCGGTTACTTGTCCTGTTAAGTTGACTGACTTCTGGTACGGCGTTCCCCGGAACATGACGACACTTACCTCATGCGGATACTCCGTAGTCAACCCCTTAATAGTTATCGGCTCGCCTGCTACGAGCTCGGACACGTTGGCGGATGCTCCGCGATCTACCTGTCCAGTGAGCTGAATAGGAGTACGCACTGTCACGGTGAAATTCTCATAAGCCGTCGTTCCTGCTGAGCCCTCCGCTGTAATTCGATAGTTATAGGTTCCATCTGGAGCGGTAGAAGGAATATTAGATGTTACAGGGTCCCAGCTAATATCACTGCCGCTCTTCACCCCAGTAAAGTAGGGAATCAGCTTATTAATGTGAGAACTCATCTGATGCCTCAGGGTAAGCGAGTACGGATATCTTGTCCACAAGTCATACGCCTCTATCTTCTCAGACGCCGGCACACCGGTTAGCTTGAAGTAAGGATCAACCGCTCTTAGCTTAGCCTTAAGCTGTGGCGGAGGTGAAGATGAGAGAGTGAAGTCGAGCAAGAATGGAACAGACCAAGCCCCTTCGACATCTCTGACGACATACTCCAAGTGGTAGGTTCCATACGTAAGCTCCGATGGAATGGCGGTATACACCTGCCCGCTTCCCGTCTCTGTGAGCTTAATCTTACGATCAACAATACCCTTGGTAGCATGTAAGAACTGATGATCTAGGTCGTACGATTTATCTACCCAGGAGGTATGATAGAAGTTGCCGTTAGCATTGTAGGTCCAGTCCAGCTCAGCTAATGCTATCGGGATCCGATGAACGACGACACCTAGCTTGGCTTCGTTGGATTCATAATTATACTTGGCGAACTTCGAATCGCTTGATGGCTGATCCTCCAGTTTTCTATAGAAGTCATATCGGCCAACCTTGTTGAACGTTTTGCTTGTTATGGTAGCACTTGTGTAGCCGGCCGGTGTATAGGTTGCTGCTGCGGAAGAATCTTGGCCCATCGTATTCTCGAAATAACCGGAGTCATGAACGAGCTGCATGACTTCATTCCGCATGGGGTCTTGTTCGTCATCGACCTCAGCCGTGTATAGATTAACCGTATCTCCGAGCTCCCTTAGCACAGAAGATGCCGTATGATTTTTCTCACCAATATAGTTCGTCACCTCCCCCATCAGCTGGTCGATTCCCTTATTATTCAGGATGAAGGACTCTATTGGAATTCCAAGATTGGTTACATGGGTACGAAGTGCTTCAGGCCCGACTAGTATGAGCCCCCCTTGATTGGTTCGCATCACATGCTGCAAGTCACCTGCGTCCTTAACATTACCGTCACTGACGTACACCACATACTTGTCACTGTCTACACGGAAGAAGCTGTTCTTATAAGGCTGTCTAACATTCTTGTAGATGGTTCCAGAGTAGAAGCCGGTCCACTTGTCATACCAGTTAATATCCGGTACCCACACTTGTACGGTCTTATTGAGGGTTCCTGAATAATTAGCTGTCCAGTCCTGCCAGCAATCCCCGTTAGACTCGCAGCCCTCACCTGTCTTGTAGAAGCCGCTCTTCCCGATGCTGCCGCTGTAACCGTCCTTGTTGACCGATTGAGTCGCTGGACACAGATTGTCATCCGACCAGGAGCCTCCCTTAGGCTTCGTCTTATGATTACTGCACGTATCCGTGAACGTCTTACTCTCCTGCTTGGACTCGAACTTGCCGTCATCTTGAGGATAAGGAGCATTGCTCGCACTTGATAAGCTAAGTGTCCCGCTATATCCATTGGAGCTATAGCTAGTTGAGCTAGGCGGGTAAGAGCTGCCTGACACCTCGCTTGTCGTCGCTGGTGAACTGTACGTATAGGTCTTCATATCCCAATTCTCTACTACTGGGTCAAGAGCATAGTCACGCAGATCATTATTGAGATTGACCTTGTTCCCGTTCACATAATCAGTCCTGCTCTGGGCCAGGTTGCCGTCTAGCAAGAGGAATGCATCTACCTTAGGGCGCTTAAGAGGCTCGTCCATGTAGAGATCGGCGAACGGCTGCAGGTTGTCTACAACAAAGTATTCCGTCTGCTTGTTATCCTTATGGAAGTCTCCGCCTGTGAACTCCGGGTAATACTCTTGATTCGTTCCCTCAATGGCGTAAGCCCTCAGCTCGTAGTTGCCAAGCTTGTCCGCAGGAACGCGATACGAAGCAATGTCTCCTGTAAGCTTCTCAATGAATGTCTCCGCTGTTCCATCGTTATTCTTATCGTAATACACATCAATGTACTTATCTGAGATATAGTCTCCATCAATGGAATCCACCTCATAGTCCAGCCCTATCACTCCGCCTCGCACGGCTGCCGAATCATAAGGATGAAGGATGATAGCTGGCTTCTGATCAGGCATAATCTCGAATTCGATTCGGTATGGATCGGAGACTCGGCCTAATGAATTACTGGAAGTAAGCTGCAAGTAATACCGTCCAGGCTTGCTATATTGGAACGCTTGGTGCAGGTCTGTATCCGTCTTAATGTGAAGATCTGAATTGCTGCTCGTATCAAGTGCTCCGAATTCCCATTCATAGCTCATCGGATAGGTTTTGGTAACGAACTGATCATTCGCATCCGGAGTGTCAGATTGGTTTGCGGCGGACATTTTACGATTTTCCTTGAACGGACCATCTAAGGTATAGAAGGCGTTAGGCTTCGTATTGTGGATATATGTCCAACGATAATTGAGAGAGGGAGCCCCATCATCCGTGACGTAGTCGATCTGGATATAATGCCAGCCTACGCCATCCTCGCCGAAGACATAATTCCCGTTGAAAAAAGTATCCGCATCGACGACTTGTCCGTCTATCCTTACGGTTCGCTCTGCAATCTTGCTCATATCGGTGTAGTCCTTAGCTGGGAATTGTACGATATCGAACCACTCCAAGGGCAGATCAGCATTAGGCTCGACTGGTTGGGGAGGAACCTTGCCCTTGTGCGAGACATTGACTGTCTGAGAATACGTATCCGTCTCATAAGGCGACTTAACCGTCTGGTCAATCTTGAAGCTATGGGAATCACCTGAAGGATTGGTATCTCCCGCTTGGCTGAAGAACGGCTGCATGAATGCGAACAAGTTCGTCTGGACTTCATCGTCGTTGATATGGCCTTCGCTTCTATAGTAGGTGAAGGTCTGATGGGATCCTCCCGATAATTCGGTAATCTTAAGGTTGTATTGATTAATCGTCTTCCCCTTGGATAGATCGCCATAGTTGATGCTGCTATCTGCAAAGTCAGCGAATTGAGTGAAGGAGATTGACTTCTGCACCTCGAACAGCGACTTGATGCCATCACCGCATTTTGTGCTGAAGCTTGCTATGAACGGTGCGCTGGACAGCTGCTTTTTGCCCCTGAAGTAGTTAGCAGTCACTTCAACGCTGCCTTCATATTGCTTAGTGGCTTGGTTGATAGCGCTGATTGGAATGTTCACTCTAATAGTAGCCTTGCCCATGTTCGCATTGACTGGAGCTGTCACGGTCTGCCCAAGCACCTTGAAGGTCCAGCCGCTCAAGTCACCGCTGTTGTAATAACTCATTCGCTCAATCGGATCGAGTGAGCTGTCATCTAAGTTGGCATTCACATTTAGGGTAATTGGCACCGATGTTCCTTTGCCATCATAGCAAGGTGTGATCGCTTCAGCCTTGGATTGCACCTTGAGCGTTGCTGGCTCCTTATCCTCAATGCGGTCAACTCGGAAGGTTTGTTGGTAGATGTTATCATTGGAGGTCAGGTGCCACATGACACCCGCTCCGTCGCTTAGCAATGATGGTTGTTGTTGTAGGTACATGTAGTGGAGAGGCAGCTTGCCTGCGATTTTAGTCTCAGCGGGGTAGTTGATTGCGTTTGGGAAATTGAAGCCTAGGGATGTTGTTACTAATTGATTTATTCGGTGGCTTTCAGGTTGATCTATTTCGCCACTGTTACTAAAAATTCCTGCTACTTGATTATTCATCGGATAACTTATAATGCTCTTAATGGTGTCCCAGGGATGATAAATCCAACGTTTTGGACCTGGAGGATTTGGTGTACTTGCATCATTTATAAAAATCTCATTACTTTGAAGCTTTCCTTCGTAAGTATAGCCAAGATAGCGATATTCCCCATTACCATTACGGTTTTGTTCTGCATCATAATCCACAAAATTTCCTTTTGACCGGTTGATGGAGTTTGGATCATTGGGATTGGTTTGCCAGCCTATTCGAAATTGGTTACCAGATACAGATTTAGGACCACCATATGTGATCAGACCATAAGCAGAGTATATTTTTATGTCGAAGGTTTTCCCTGAAATGCTACATGGAGGAAAATTTGCTGGAACTCCTTTTGCCCCACAGCTGTTAGTCATATTTGCTGCATAACTAGTGATTGGGATAGTAATAGCTCCCACTTGTATGCTCAGGATGAATAGCAATAAGTAAGGTAAAATAGCTTTCAATTGTCTCATTCTAAGCTCCTTTAGTTTTTTCCGACAGTATAAAGCTAACATTATTAATTGTATTACCTGTCTTTGAACCCACAGTAAGTAAGTAAACACCAAGATCTTTTGAATAATTGGACTCAATGCTTTTTTCTTGCATCTTTTTAGCGGCGGTTTCCATCTCAGAAAGAATTAGTTTTCCTTGTGTTTCGCCTAGTAAATACACGAAGAAATCTTCAAATGATTTCTCCTGCCTTCTCCAACTGTCATTATCTTTAATATATATAGATGCCGCATATGAATTATTTGAAGGGAAAACGGATAAAGAGGCTTCATACTTAAATATTTCGAATGAGTTTTTTCTTGATAGGTAATACTCCTTAGCTTCTTTATCTTTAAACATCCTGATAGCAGTAGAGTTTAAAGAGGATAGTTCTTTGGAATTCTTAGAACCAATCTCAACGAATTTGTCATAGGCTAATTTCATTTTGTTGGTTGCCAAAATTTCAACTCTTTTGTACATATTGAAATAAATTGGAGCAATAACATGAGGGACGTTTGTTAAATCAATTTTCACTGGCTTTCTTTTGGTCGAATCATTTAACCTTTGGATGATAGTTAATGCTTCGGCACGCGTGACAAGTTTACCTACACCAAAATACTTTGTATCATAACCACTCATAATTCCCTTGGTCATCGTTTCGCCAGCATACTTTTTACCGTTATCGTCAAGCTTGGGTATATCTTTGTATCCCCAAGTAGCACGCCTTGAATAGCTCTCCTCTTCCGTAAACTCAATGCTATTCAGAGTATGAAAAATAATCCTAGCCGCTTCTTCCCGCTTAACATTGGCCTTGTAGTTGTAGAACTTCTCAGCAAACACTAGAAAAATTTCGTTAGCCACATCTATATAGGTCTGAGCCCAATAACCTTTGGCTGCAGGCTGGAAGTTCCAGTATCCGAACTTCTCGGAGTACGCTCTCTGATCCAAGGGATCAAACCGATTCCAGACCTTCTCCTTCCAGAAGACGGGGAGCTTTTCGTATTTGGTTTTTTCCGTAAGGGACATGATTAAGATCTTGATGAATTCATCGACCTGAATCGGGTCATCGGGGCGGAAGGTGCCATCCGAATAGCCATTCAGAATGCCGGTCCCCGCCATCGACTCAATCGTGCTCTTCGCCCAATGCTTCGATATATCCTTGAATATCGGCTTATCTGCCGCTGCAGTCTTAGGCACACCAGCTTGTAAACCTAACGATGATCCTGCCACCACTAATACAAGTATCATCCGTACTAACTTACTTCTCATGGAGCTCGCTATGTTCATATTCATTCTTCGTCCAACCTCTCTCAGTCTGCGACATTATTTCCCAATATTCTACCATCCTCTGACACATTGCGACACCATTAATTTACAGATGTATTCCCTCCTATTCATCGTAAAATATAAAAAAGCACCCGCTCAGAATCGTAAATAACGATCCTAAGCAGGTGCTTCCTGCGAACTATCCATGGGTGGAACTTATATCCAAATTATATAAGCAGCGCAGCAATAATGCAATGCTATATGGCAATATTCTTGTAGCGCAATTCAAGATTATCCATCTGGCCTGCGGAAGCCATCACTGCAACCTCACGTATATAGCTGCGCTTCACGAGCTTCTGCAGAATCAAGGATAGATCGACATGCAAATGCTCAATGAGAGGATGCCTCTGCAGCTCGGCTATACTCCAAGGCTCTTCTCTAGAGGCAAGGATATCAAGCAATAGGGTGCAGCAGCTGCGCATCTTGTTCATCACCGCGAATTCACAAGCAAGCATGACCAGCTTAACCCTCTGCTCCAGTGTCTCTGGACTTACGGTAAGTTCTTCATATAGCTTGTAGATGCCGGGATCGAATCTTCTCATCTGCCTCCAGACGGTCAGTTCCGGATGCTGTCCTTCTTCAATCAACGCGATATGCGCCCAGTGATGCAGTGCTGCGAGAATATGGCTATGGGCATCAAGCAGATGACGATCTTGAAGTTCATGCTTGGCTTGCAGATAGGTCCGCAGGAATCCTGCGAATTCAACGAACTGCTTCTGATCACGAAGTGTCTTCGGATAGGCCATAATCCGCACTCGCAAGTTCTCCAGGTAGCCGTCGCGATCCATCATAATCTCCCCCCGCACAATCCACCTAATAATGCTTCGGTTCTCTCCGCTAGCTAATAACCGTTCCATCTCCACTGGATCCATCGTACGAATGAGGATTCTGTCACCGTTCACTCGAACATGTTCAATGCCTTCTGCCACTGTGCCCTGCTTAGCGACGACGAGCACCAGAAGATCCAGTCCTTCAATCAACGGATTGTAAGGATACGGATTACTTACGGCAGCTACACTGATAACCCCTGACTGTGATTCATATTTCTTCATGAAAAATTGCTTAATCTGTTCCACATATGCCTCCGTATAGCTTCTCAAAAAAAATTGGGCTATAATAATAGTCTACGGTACTTTTCTAGTTCGACAACCGTCTGGTACTTTCCTGCCTAGGAAGCAGAAAACGGTGTCGATTTATTTTAATTAAGTCTATGGTCACGGGAAGGAATTAGGACATGAACCAAAAAGGACTAAACCGAATATTTTTTAAGTCTGCAAAAATTAACGAGTTTCGGTTGTGGGGATTGATTTTCACACTGGCGGGTATGGGTATTATGATACTCGGCACAGCCGGTATCGTACTATGGGGACAGACGGGCAAGATTGTGGCCGGCATCTTCATGGTGTTCGGGATGATCTCTCTCCTGCTCAGCGTCGGAGTCTACTTCTGGGCTGGTATGATGTCGACAACTGCAACGATGCTGCAATGTCCGGAATGCGGTAAGCCGACCAAGATGCTTGGCAAGACCGATCGGTGTATGTTCTGCCGAACGATGCTAACCCTTGATCCAGCGCAAGCAACGGATCTGCCGGCAGCAGAGTCTGCGAAGCAATAACAACGAAAAAAAACACCTCCTGGCGCCCAATGATGGATGCTTGGAGGTGTTTTTAATACTACTGACTATACAACTGCCTAAGGCCGCTTCTTCAGAGCCTGATCAATCGTCTTCCATATGCTGTCGGTCTGGAATGAACGCGCCCACGTCGCCGCCCCTGCCAGCTGATACTTATGAACAAGTGCTACTCTCGCCTGCATCGACCGATCGTCCTCTATCCATATGCGATTCCGCGTGCCAGACTCCGTATACTCCACGTAATTCTGCCCCGCCTCTTCATCGAAGACCGGCTTCAGCTTCTTAGCTGCCACAATCTCCTTCACCCGGTTCATGCTGACCGACTTAGAGCTCACCTTAAGCTTGCCCTCCGCATCCTGCTGCTCTGTCCATATCCGGGTATAGAGAGGCATGCTGAGAATAATCTTGCTCGGGGGAACGTCGTCCTCCTCTAGAATTCGAGTCAGTGACCGCTCGGTCCACCCAAGGGATGCCACAGAGCCCGCCTTCGGGCTGGATGCCCAGTGCTCATCATATGCCATGACCATCATATAATCCACGATACTGCCAAGTGCCTTGCGATCCAGGAACAGCGACCACAGCTCACTGTTCGACTTCGGCGTTACATCAATAGATACGACTAGTCCCTGCTCATGCAGCAGCGGAGTAAGCTCCCGAACGAACTGAACGAGCTCCTCTCGATCCGCGGTGAGCACATTCTCGAAGTCCAAGTTAATCCCTTGCAAGTTATACAGCTCCGCATAGGCAAGCAATTGCTGAATCATCTTGAACCGAGTATCTGCTGAAGCCAGTGCCTTCGTCGTTCGCTCCGTCTCGAAGCCGTTGCTGAACAGCGCCCATACCTGCATCCCCCGCCCATGTGCCCACTTCACATAACCTGGATCCGCCTTACTCTTAATCTTGCCCTCTCCGTCCTGAAGCTCGAACCAAGTAGGACTAACGACGTTCACGCCTTCGAGAGCCCCGATGTCTGCCACCTTCGGATTCCGCTCATAGACCGCTTCCCATGTCATATTAATCTTCGTGCCCAGCACCTTCCATGCGACAAAAGGCTGCTCACGCTTCGGCTGCGGTACTTGATCTACGCTCGTCAGCGTGACGGAATCCTTCTTCACATACCCGGGATGGCCATCTGGACCTTGCGCCTCGTACCAGCCATTCTTCTCTCCCCAGATCTTGAGCGCCGCGCCTGTGTTGACTTGCTCTATAATTGGTGCACGAATGGTCGGCTCCGAACGAACAGCAGTCCCATCATCCCCCTCTGACACAGCCATAGGCAAGGAATGACCTGCCATTCGCAAGGTGATCATTCCGGAATTCGCAGCCATCTCTGCCTTCAGGCCGTAGAGCTCCTCAAGTGGAGTGATAGGAATATAAGCCTCTCCGTCCTTAACCTCAGCGCCAATCGTCAAGTCGTACGTCTGCTGATTCATCTTCGCAGTCAGGGAGTTCGTACTCAGTCTCAGCACCTTGTCCACTGTCGTAAGTATAATCGTCCCGCTGCTTGGCTCGTACACAATCGGCATCGCTTGTCCGAAGGACTGCTCCAACACGGAGAAGGGCAGCTTAATCTCACCATTCTCGAGAATAGCCCCTTGCTGCTGCACCGCCCCTTCAACTACGATTGGATGGGCATGTTCATATTGTGGAGTCAGCTTCTTGTAGCTTGGTATATAGAGATAATAGCCTATAGCAATAGTCGCAGTCATAGCTAGTAGAGCAAGCATCAGCAGCATCAATCTGGCAACGCTCCACCTTCGCCTAGGAGTTCTAGTCATTAACGGTTCCAAGAGGTCACACTCCAATAGTATAAAAATAAAAAAGCGTGCCGCTTCAGCGAAAAATCGCCTCTCAACACGCTCTATCTGATCCTGTCTCTTAGGTAACTATTATTGCTGCTGGCTGCAGCACGCTGCGCATGTGCCGTAAATCTCCATCCGATGACCTTCCACAACAAACCCCGTCTCGTGCGAGGCTGCTCTCTCCACTTCCAGGAGTGGCGGGAATTCGAAGTCTACGATTGATCCGCAGGACTTGCAGATCGCATGATAATGATCGGATAGATCCGCATCGAATCGGGATGAATCATCGCCGTAGGTCAATTCGCGAACGAGCCCTGCTTCCACAAACAGTCTGAGGTTGTTGTAGATCGTAGCGACGCTCATGCTTGGAAAGTTAGGTGACAGAGCTCTGTAGATCTCGTCGGCTGTCGGATGAGTCATGGATTCCATCAAATAGGTCAGTATGGCGTGTCGCTGAGGGGTCATGCGGACGCCATTCATCTTAAGTTGTTCCAGTGCCTTCGTTACGCTGGCTCCCATTGCCCTCACGCCTTTTCTGCTTGATGTGTAGTCTTATTGTACGTGTATTCTTAAGAATTTGTCAATGAAAGCGCTCGTTCAGAGACGGCTCAGAGTCTGCTCAGCGAGCGTTCAGAGTTCCTTCAGACGCTGCAAGATGATGCTGTTCGTAGCGTTAATATGAATGCG
Organism: Paenibacillus sp. GCM10023252; assembly: GCF_042653305.1. Classification (NCBI taxonomy): domain Bacteria; kingdom Bacillati; phylum Bacillota; class Bacilli; order Caryophanales; family Paenibacillaceae; genus Paenibacillus; species Paenibacillus sp. GCM10023252. The sequence continues at coordinate 36,800 of NZ_JBHSHW010000012.1, read as the reverse complement.
ATTCGTCCCTGCTCCTGACTTCCCTCGAATCGTTTTTTTGCTAATCGTATAAGGGAAGTCCGACTTAATCGTGCCGAAGGTGACAGAGCCGTAGATTGAATAATCCCCACTCTCAGGCAAGCTCAGCATGATCTCACCTACCGAGCTGTCGATGTCCCAGTCACCGCCAATCGCTCTGCTGCTGATCTCAATTCCACCGTTAAGGGTGTCCGCCTTAATTGACCCGGCTGCATCCGTAATCCTGATCTTCCCATTATCCGTCTCTGCCTCTAATGCACCAGACACCTGCTCCAGCTCAATATTCCCATTAGCCGCAGAGCCAGATAAGCTGCCCGTAATGCTTGAAGCGGTAATGCTGCCGTTAGTCGTTGCCAGCACCGCAGCCCCGGAGACACGACTAAGTGTAATCTGACCACTCTTCGTCTCTGCCTTGACCTCGCCTGTTACATCGTTAATTCTAATATCCCCTGTAGCCTGCTCCAAGGTCAGACCTCCCTGCAACTGAGCACCGGCAACATCAATGATCCCATTGCCTGTCTGTATGGATAGGCTTCTGCCCGGAGGAATCGAGCTCCCCTCGAACAGCTCCTCATCAGTGAGAGGATTAGCCGATGCAGCTGGCAACGTAATCGTTATATTCATTCTAGGCTTGCGGCTGCCGTTCGGACCGTACGGCTCGCCATTGCCCTTAATGATGAGGCGGCTGTCCTTGCGATCGATGTGAATGAATGACTTCTCCCCGATGCTGTCTGCTTCAGCTTGATTGTCCACATCTACCCAGATTACGCTGCTGACCTGCAAGTCAGCTGTCGTCCCTTGCCGCACGGTCACTTGCCCGTTCGTACTCTCTATGGCAATATGTGAGCCAAGTTCGTCAGCTGTTAAGGTGACCGGCTGCTTCTCATACCGATAGCCCTTCTCTTCTCCATAGTCGGACAGGCCCGCCAGGTCAGCATTCCACTGATCCAGCCAGCGGAATGGCAGCTCCGCATACTGAGTTACCGTATACGCTGTGACGGCGATAATGGCCGCGATGGACAGGCCAGCCAGGTCGAACCGAAGCCGGCTGGCAGCCCTCTCTCCTGCCATCCACCATTGCTTAGTGATAACCTCTGCTCCTATCAGAATAATTAGGATAGGCCACCACTCCACGAGGAGCGCAATATGATTGTCACCGCTCAACTGATCCCATAGCAGGATCCAGCCTACAGCTCCTATAATAATCGCGCCAGTCAGCCTACCCAGCCTATAGCTGCTCCATCTGCTTCGACTTCGGACAGTGAGGAGGATTGCTGCTGCTGCTACTGCTATTAATCCGGGACCTAATGTATAGTCAGCAAGCTCGCTCATCCAAGGTTCAAGCGAATCAGGAGGCTTGATGAGCAGGAGGAGCACACCGCCCGCAGCCATTAAGAGGAGACCTTGAACTAGATTCGTTCGCGGAGCTGACATCCGTCTCCGCTCTGCATCGCCCGCTCCTTGCAGCGCATCGTATACACTGATGAAGTAGATAACGGGCAGAGCAAGCCCTAAGTAGACGATAAGCAGAAGATGACGTCCTCCGTTCGCATCTGCAAGCCTGATCATTGCGGTAATATCCATCAACCACAGAGTGAGGAGCAGCAGCCCTCTAAGATATCTAGCTTGGTAGAGATGTCCCGCTCCGGGAATGATGATGGCGAGCAGGACAGTTAGTATCCGATTCTGAAGATTATACTTCATTCCGTACTGACGCAATGCACACCCTCCATCTGCTTAATCTGATCTAGAATAGGAATAAGAGACTTATCCTTAGGCAGGGTGAGATAGAAGTGAAGCATGATCTGTTCGCTCCCGCTGTTCTCTTCGTATTCTTGCAGAATCATCTTGCGAATATTGACTTGCTGTGCGGTTAGAAGCTGATTAATTCGGTTCAGAATAGCCGAGTGCTCGTCGGCCTGCACCTTGAGCAGCTGCTCCTTCTTCCCGTTAATATACCGCTTCTCCAGCTTGTTGAAGGCCCATAGGATAAGAAGGACAAGCAGCGTCGAGGAAACCGATGCGAAGTAGAAGCCTGAACCGACTGCAAGTCCAATCGCTGATACAACCCACAGGGAAGCCGCTGTCGTAAGGCCTGTAATAGACTTGCCAGTGAATAGAATGGTACCAGCCCCTAGGAAGCCGATTCCGGTAATGACCGCAGCAGCGAGACGAGCGGGATCTACCCGGACGTTGGGCTCATCGACGAAGTCGGAGAAGCCGTATATCGACAGCTGCATAAGCAAGCATGAGCCCAGACAGACGAGGATATTCGTTCGTAGTCCTGCCGCATGATTCGATTGCTCGCGTTCGAATCCAATTAGTCCGCCAAGAATAATAGCAAGCAGCAGCCTTAGCATAATCGTCCATTCATTAATCAACCAGGGATTAGCAGCCGTATCCATTGCCATACGTTATCCTCAACCTCTCTCTCTATAGAAGCCATTGTAACATAATGTATGCACATACCCGCCACAATAAGCTGTTCCTAATCAATAACCAGGAGAGCTTAATGATGAATCCAGCGGCTGTTCCCCACAGAAAAAGAAAGGCGCAGCCCGACCCTCGAGGGTCAGATTGCGCCTAGTTAACAACCGACTATTGAGCCAGCCTCTCCTGCAGCAGCTTGTTCACAAGCGCTGGGTTCGCCTTCCCCTTCGTCTCCTTCATAATCTGGCCAACAAGGAAGCCAATGGCCTTCTCCTTGCCTGCTCGGAAGTCCTCTACCGACTGAGGATTCGCCTCTACAATTCGGTCAACGATGGCGGCAATTGCCCCTTCGTCGCTAATCTGCACTAAGCCTTGCTCCTCGACGATCTGCTGAGGGAGCTTGCCCGTCTCCAGCATCGCCTTGAAGACAGTCTTCGCAATCTTGCTGGAGATGGTTCCCTTATCAACGAGACCAATCATCTCGCCAAGACCTTGGCCTGTAATCCGGACATCCGACAGCTCCTGATTATTCGCATTCAAGTAGCCAAGCAGATCGCCCATAATCCAGTTCGATACAGCCTTCGCATCCTGCGTATACTGCAAGCTCTCCTCGAAGAAGTCTGCAAGCTTCTTGGACGAGGTAATCACTTCCGCATCATAGGATGGCAAGCTGTATGTGCTCGTATAACGCGCCTTGCGGGCATCCGGAAGCTCCGGGATGGAAGCCTTCACGCGTGCCTTCCACTCGCTGTCAATGTGCAGCTGCACCAGATCCGGATCCGGGAAGTAACGGTAGTCATGCGATTCTTCCTTGCCGCGCATAGAGAACGTCTGGCCCTTGGCCTCATCCCAGCGGCGGGTCTCCTGCACAACCTTCTCCCCGCTGTCTAGTATAGCAGCCTGCCGCAGCTGCTCATGCTCCAGACCGCGCTGAACGCCGCGGAAGGAGTTCATATTCTTCAGCTCCGCTCTCGTTCCGAGCTTCTCCTGGCCATACGGACGAAGAGAGATGTTCGCGTCACAGCGAAGGCTTCCCTCTTCCATCTTCACGTCAGACACTTCGCAATAGAGCATAATCGCCTTCAGCTTCTCCAGGTAAGCCTTCGCTTCCTCTGGCGTCCGAATATCCGGTTCGGAGACGATCTCGACGAGCGGCGTTCCGACACGGTTGAAGTCGACCAAGGAAGCGAAGCCTCCATCGACATGCGTCAGCTTGCCGGCATCCTCCTCGAGATGTAGGCGAGTAATGCCAATTCGCTTCGTCTCTCCGTTCACTTCAATATCAATCCAGCCATGCTCACCGATCGGCTGATCGAACTGGGAGATCTGATACGCCTTAGGGGAATCCGGGTAGAAATAGTTCTTCCGGTCGAACTTGCTTACGTCAGCAATCTGACAATTAAGCGCCATAGCTGCCTTCATCGCATATTCTACCGCTTGGCGGTTCAGGACAGGCAATACGCCCGGATGTCCCAGACATACCGGACAAGTATGTGTATTCGGCGGGGCTCCGAAGGCGGTGGAGCAGCCGCAGAAGATCTTGCTGTTCGTGTGCAGCTCCACATGGACTTCGAGGCCGACTACCGTCTCATAACGGGTTGGTTCAGACATCATTATTCAATACCCTCCTACAGCTGCGGACGCAGCTTATGGTGATCCGTATGCTGTTCGAATGCATGAGCGGCGCGGAGCACCGTCTGCTCGTCGAAGGCCTTGCCGATAATCTGTAAGCCGATTGGCAATCCGTCAGCCGTTCCGCAAGGTACGCTGATGGCCGGTACGCCAGCCAGGCTGACAGGAATGGTACAGATATCGTTCAGATACATCGTCAGCGGATCTCCGACTTGCTCCCCAATACGGAACGCGGTCGTTGGCGCCGTCGGTCCGATGATAACGTCGTACTGCTGGAACACCTCTTCGAAGTCCTGCTTAATTAGCGTACGAACCTTCTGAGCCTTCAAGTAGTAAGCATCGTAATAGCCGGAGCTAAGCGCATAAGTGCCTAACATAATCCGTCTCTTCACTTCCGGCCCGAAGCCTTGGCTACGCGACTTGCGGTACAGGTCAATCAGATTGTCCGGATTGTCCGCGCGCACGCCGTAGCGTACCCCGTCGAACCGGGCTAAGTTAGAGGAAGCTTCCGACGAAGCGAGCAGATAGTAAGTCGCAATAGCATACTCCGTATGCGGCAGCGATACTTCTTCCCATGTCGCTCCGAGACCCTCATATACCTTCAGAGCGTTCATGACCGCTTCCTTCACCTTCGGATCGATTCCTGCTCCAAGATATTCCTTCGGCACACCGATTCGAAGTCCCTTCACATCACCCGTTAATGCGGTCGTGTAATCAGGAATCTCAACGTTCGCGGAAGTAGAATCCTTCGCATCGTAACCAGCAATCGCTTGGAGAACATAAGCAGAGTCCTCCACATTCTTCGTGAGTGGTCCAATCTGATCGAGCGACGAAGCGAAGGCAACGAGGCCGAACCTCGACACGAGACCATAAGTAGGCTTAAGACCGACGATGCCGCAGTAGGCTGCTGGCTGGCGGATCGAGCCGCCTGTATCGGAGCCTAGGGCGAAGTAGACTTGACCTGCTGCGACTGATGCAGCTGAACCGCCGCTTGATCCGCCAGGCACATAATCCGTATTCCACGGATTGCGAGTCGGGAAGTAGCTGGAGTTCTCATTGGAACCGCCCATGGCGAATTCATCCATATTCAGCTTACCGATCGTGATGGACTGGGCAGCCTTCAGCTTCGACACAACCGTACCGTCGTAGATCGGATTATAGTTACTAAGGAACTGACTTGCGCAAGTAGTAAGCAAGCCCTCCGTTACAATATTATCCTTAATGCCCGCAGGTAGGCCGAACAGCAGACCCCGCTCCTCACCGCTCTCGAGCTGCTTGTCCAGAGCAGCGGCATCCCTTCGCGCGCCCTCTTCATTCAATGTAATAAATGCCTTAATCGCTTCATCCGTCTCCGCAATACGCTTGTAAGAAGCGTCTACCAGCTCGGTAACGGACAGCTCACGGCTGCGAAGCTGATTATGTACATCCTGCAGGCGTGATTCGAACAGTGCCAACAGTAGTTCCTCCCTTCAATATAGCTTACTCTAGTACAGCTGGAACCTTAATCTGACCATCTTCCTCATCGGGTGCGTTAAGCATAACCTTCTCAATCGGAAGCGAAGGACGCGTCTCGTCTTGGCGAGTCACATTCTTAACTGGCAGCACATGACTTGTCGGCTGCACATCGTCTGTGTTCAGCTCGTCCAGCTTCTCCGCATATCTCAGAATCGCGTTCAGCTGTCCGGTGAACTGCTCTTGCTCAGCCTCAGACAGCTGGAGCCGCGCTAGATTAGCAACGTGCTCAACATCTCTAACCGTAATACTCATGGATGTATTGACCTCCCTTACCTTGCTTGAACTCATTCCTTCTATTATAACGCACAATGACGTCAAGACCAAGTGAATCGTTCCCCTGTATGGGCTCAGCGAGATGTGCCTTAAGGAGAAGCTCTTGCAGTCTTGCCTTGTTCCCTCCACAAAAAAAAACCGACCCAGCGTCATCATGAATTCGCCGGGACGGCCTGCTTGCTTATATCCAAGCCTTAAGGTTCACCTGGCGGATGAAATCCTCGCGACTGGTCGGTTCCTTGCTAGTGCTGTCTGTATCCGGCACCTCATCCTCGCCCTTCATAATCCGGAAGAACAGCTCTTCGTTATGTGTCGCTAGCGCATAATCAATCAGCGCTTCGCGCTCGACTCGTTCTGCCTCCATCTGAAGAAGGATCTCCTCCAGCTCAACATCCTCCTCAGGAACGAGGAAGTTGCGGTTCGCCTTCGGAATTCTTACCACATAATCGAACACATTGTCCGCATTACGGTCATAAGCAATTATATACCCATACTCCCCAATAGGAAGATTCTGTTCCAAGTGGTCGGCTACTATGACGACCTTGTCACCGAGCTTCGGCATCGTCCCAACTCCTGTCTGTCAGCCCTTGCTAATCTATCTCTATTATCCTACTAAAAAATAGTAGGGATGTCCAATCAACCTCAAGCGACTACTTGTTCGCCCTAGGCTTCCTCTTGTACCAATCCCATACTGTCCCGACTGCGGAAGCTTCCAGACAGCTCACGCCGTATCCGAGAGAGCTCCCCATGATATAGACCCGAAGAGATAGAATATGGTTCTTCCTCTGGCCAGGCGTTCCCTTCACTCTCATAGCTACAATCTGTGACCTGCGGACCATATAAGTGCTGCGGGCTAAATAACGCTTACGCATCGTGAGCTGCTTGGGGGATAAGTGAATGCCCGCGCTGCGCCATGAAGCCCATCTCCATATGTACACAAGAGGAATGAGCAGCAGCGACCATGCACCACTCCAGTCGAGCCATGCTATGCTGATGGTGGAGAGCAAGGTGACAAGAACCAGATACCACCTTGAGTAGTACAACAGCGCTCTCCTAGGCGCAGGCTGTGTAATGCTGTTAACTTCAAACTGCGGAAGGAATAATCCCAGAATCTCACGCAGCTGTCCGCGTCTAATGAAGGGATGAAGCATCAACGCTTGCTGCTTGTCAGAGGAGAGCACTTGGAGCTCAATCTGGGCGCAGCCCAGCAACTGGCGAAGCAATCCTTCCTTCACGATGACGGCTTGCACCTTGCCGGGATGGAACAGATGCGTTCGCTTCTCCAGCAAGCCATAAGAGAGGGAGATCTGGTCCCCAGTCTTGCTCACGGTGAAGCCGCTGTACTTCAGAACATAGAGCAGGATGGACAGCAGCCAAGCACCTAGCAAGGCAGCACCTGCAGCAGCTAGAATTGTCACATAGCCTGGGATGGAAGTCACCGTATCCTCGAACATAGATTCCAAGAAGTGATCCGGCGCGAATTGATTAATGATATCGTCAGCGAAGGAGTACAATCCAGCGACAAAAGCAGCGACAAGACCGAAGTTCGTCGTCGTAGCAGCGGCCAGCATGAGTTGTCCGCCCCCTATGCGGATAGCCTGAGGCATCTCATCCGGAGCGAGAATGGGATCGGTACTGCTTGCAGAGAGAGCAGAGTGTGCATTGAGTGTAATTGGGGCAGAGGGAACTGCAGCTTCCAAGCTCTGTATCTTGCTCTCTTCCTTAACGTCCTCATAACTGCGAAGGAGATCTCGAAGTGCATAAGCTTCCTTCAGCGACAGCGCTGGAAGGATTCCATCCGCCTGAGTCTTGCCGCCTGGCGTCTCGATCTTCACCTGAGCAATCTTAAGCAATCGCTGCAGGAGAGGCTGCTCCACATTAACCGAATGAATGCGGCTGTAGTAGATCGTCTTCTCATCACGGAACAGCATTCCCCGCTTAATAATCATACGATCCGAATCCAGATTGAAGGAGTAGGATCTCCAGCCCATATAACCGAATAGGAGCAGGACAATCGGAACGCCCACGATGGCTCCATAGGCGTACGCTGGCAAGTCAGTCCAGTCTATTCCTCGAAGCTGCGCTAGCAGCAGGAAGGGCAGCAGCCCCTGTATCACTTGGAATAATAGGAAGGTGATGTAGATAGGATGCAGCTTATGCTTATTAGGCTTATTCATCGGGGAGCTCCACCCTTGCAAGAATGCCTATTCTGCGCTTCAGTTGATGAGCGTCGCTCTGCTTAAGCCCTCTAATGCGGTGAGTAGTTGCTGCGGTTACGATCGACACGCTCGCGAGATCATACTTACGCATCAGAGGCCCGCTCTCCAGCTCAACATGCTGAACTCTAACCATAGGAACAAGCATGTGGGTAACATAAAAAATGCCATACTGAATCTCAAGCTCATCATCGAACAGTTCATAGACGAATCTCCGATAACGAACGGCTGGTAGGAGCCAGGCAAATCCAACAAGTGAAGCCGTAATTAGTGCGAACATAATCCAGACTGGAAGCAGCGTCCAGTTCTGCCATGCAGCTACTACTAGATACCCTATGGCAGCAGCATACAGTACAGCATGGGTTATTATTGAACTTATGCGGCTAACCGTCAGATAATCCCTGTGAAGCCTCTTCGTTAACGATCGATTCATTGTGCGGCCTCCCCCGTCATCTAATAGGATACAGTAATAAGCTCTTCTCTCGTACGGGTTAACACACGCGGGGTTCCATTCGTTACAACATAGGTATTCTCCAGGCCTACTACCCCTCTGCCTGGATACACATACTTAGGCTCAACAGCCAGCACCATGCCAGGGGTAAGGGGATGGCTGAACCCTCTGGCAAGGACAGGCCACTCGTCTATCTCGAGTCCGATGCCGTGACCAATGAATCTCGCTTGATCCTTGCCTGAGCCCATGAAGTTAGCCTCCAACCCCGCTTCCGCAGAGATACGGAGTGATTCGGTATACAGCTCGGAGGCAGCTGTTCCAGCAACCATTAATGGTTCAAGCTTGCGGATTACCATGACCGACGTGCTGAACGCTTGCATGAGATCATCCGGCAATTCACCGATGACCGCTGTCCTCGTCTGGTCAATGACATACCCATCCACGCAGCAGCCAATATCAATTAGAATAGGCTCATTGATACCAATGATCTTGCGGCTTACCCCTTGAGGGGCAGCAGCACCCATACCGAGCCCTCCTGCCGGACCATCGAAGTAAGTAGGCACAGCTGCTGCAGCTCCAGAGCTGACTACACCCGTGACGATCTCTTGATTGTATCCCCGCATCCTCATGACACCGATATGACCGCGCAGGCGCATCTCGTATTCCAGTCTTGCCATCCAGTCAAGCTCCGTAATGCCAGGCTTCAGATAATTCAGAGATTCCTCCAGAGAGGCAGCTGTCACAGCTGCTGCCCGCTCAATCCGCTCAATCTCCCATGCCGACTTCACCATTCTCACCTCACGGATGAGTGCAGAACCATCGGTTAAGGCAACCGGTCCAACCATCTCCTGGAGCTTCAGGTACAGTCCAGCCGGCATCACATCCAGATCTGCCCCGATGACTCCCTCTCTGCCAGATGAGCACAGGTTAGGGTAATCCTCCTGAAGAGAAGCCAGCAACTGACGGAACGATGTCAGTTCCTGCACATCCACGATGGATTCCTGCCTTGCGCGGTCCACACTCCTTCGTATATACAGCTTAGGAGATCCCGTCGCGGGGATGAATGCGTATCCCGACTGCATCGTGCCAGTGAAGTATAGCAGATCGATATTTTGCGATAGGAGCATACCTTCTACTCCAGCCTGATTCATGCGATGTTGCAGCCGGATAATGCGACGATGAATCTCTTCAGCCGGAATATCTGCTGCAGGCGTGTACTGTTCATCTATAGTCAACCTACTCAGCTCCTATGTCTATCCATTCTCTCCTCTCATTAGATCAACTTTTGGTTAACGCGTCAACGCAGGATTAGCTCTGCCGCCCCCTTGATCTCCCATTCCATCCTTGCAAGTGCAGTCCACTGCCTCGGATAGGCCAGCTTAATAATGAGAATAACCCCCGGCTTGTCCAAGGTTACCTCGTAGTCATACTGATCATTCTTATACGTATAGGGGAAGATGACCCCCTCACTTATGACCTCGAATACAAGCACCTCAACCCGATCTCTAACGAAGGATCCGGGCAGCGGCTGCCCCGTACTGTCCAGCGCCAGATTCGACTGCAGATACTTGGCGGCCACTTCTCTAGCCTGCTGAGGATGAATCGTAATCTGCCCCCTCGTCAAGGCAGACTCGTCGAGCTGCTGTGCCGCTGCATGAGCAGCGCGATTAACAGCATGCTTGCCCTGGAAGAGCAGCTGCATGGCCATCTCTGAATCAACCTGCTGGACATGTGAAGTCATCCAGACCGACATCATTAGTACGATAAGTAATATTTTATAGATGAATCATCCCTCCTCTCTTGGGAGGTGCAGCCTTCCCTCAACTATCCAATCAGGGGACATACTCGCTCATCTTCATCCCGAATGCACGCAGCCTCTGCGTCTGTGATGGAGGCGTTAATCCGATCAGCCGGTCAATCTCGAATAGGTCTTCATAGGGATAGCTCATCGTTAGGGAGAGACCGATTCCGCGTGGAAGCGGCGCAGCAGGGGACACCGCAATGGCACCATTCGACGCGATGACTTCGAACTCAACGGCATCCGGCTTCAGTCCGAATCTAGCGAGACGAAGTCGAGACTGCTGCATCATGCTTGCGTCGATGTAGCCTCGATTGCCGCTTGCCCCCACCTCGAGCAGATAGTCTACTTCCTGCTGCAGCACGGCTTGCCTCACGATCACCACATGCTTATAGATCGGGGAGAACATCATCCAGCAGAGCATAGCCGCGAACAGGACGAACACCAATATGCTCTTCATGGACTCATCCCCCGAATATAGTCGCTCATAGAATTCCCCGCTCTCTCAAGCTGCTTCTTCGTTCCAGCATCCCCTTCGGCCGTGCTCGTATAGATGATAATAACGGTGATGAGCAGCAGCAGCGAGATTAACAGCCCCCGCATACGTTAGCCGCCCCGCTACGGAAGCAAGGCGCCAATTCGCGTATTGGCCGCGTTGCCTTGGCTCTCGATTCGGTCCTTCGTTCCGGTTGTATCTTGATTAATAACAGCGTTGAACAATAGGATGACAACTACCAGCATCATGACGGTCATTAGAATATTTCTCATCTTCGTGAACAGCTCCTTGTCGAATAATGAATGAATGATTAACTAAGCGAATCGAACAGCTTCTGACCTTCACGAACCCATGGGTAGATGAAAATCTGGAACGTATACAGGATCGGAATCCCTGCTATAACAAACAGAAAGTAAGAGGTCGACTCCTTACGGCTCTCCCTGGCGAGCTCCAGCTTCTCCTTGTAATCCTGGATCCGCTCGCGCAGCAGCACATAATACTCTTCGCTCTCGTGCAGCCTGAGCGAATCGATCGTCTCCGTGAAGCTTAGTCCTTCGTCGGTTCCGATTCGGTGCTTGAAGGAGCGCAGCGCCCCCTCTGCATCTTGGTACCACTCCGCTAACAGCCGCTCCAAGTCTCCTCTAATCGTGCGGGTGTATGGCACGCAGCGCATCAGCTTCGTATGGATATGAAGGGACGACCCGGCAAGGTACAATAGCTGGTTGCTAACGATGTAGATCTCCTTCGTCATGCGGTAAGCACGCAGCTTCCGGAAGGAACGAAGCCACGGAAGATCATATTGCGCGAAGATGAAGACTGCCATCAGCACACTTAGCACATAAGCGCTTGGAACGACTTGGAAGGCCAGCCACTTGCGCAAGGCTGCGTCGACAAGGGCTGCTGCAGGCAGGAAGAGCAGAAGCACTCTCCGCCCGAGCACATAATAGGCTGCATCCGCTGTGAAGCCGCAGCCGGCGAGCAGCGACTCTCGCTCTTGGAAGGAGGGCTGCTCCCGGCTGAGGCGAACGGCCCCGAGCCAGCGCTCTGGGACATGGTGTGAGTGCCAGCGGATATGGGCCAAGTGCAGGAATCTCGGTCTGCGCTGGGGAAGCAGCCTCAGCAGGAAGAACAGAGCCGCGAAGGCGAAGAGGAACTGAGCGGCAGTTGTCACCGCTTGAAGGACAGCGGGAAGCCATTCGTACATGGAGGGTTACTCCTTTCTTTTTTACATTTTGCGACGTGAGAGCCATAGTCCCATTAGGAATGAAGCGAATAACAACACGACCGCGTTAAGCAGCATATCTCTGCCTCCGGGATCGAGCACATAATAATAGTAGGCATTGTCCCGGTTGTACCGAATGTTAATGCCGATGAACAGCGCCAGGAATACAATCGGTGAGAAGTTCGCCAGCCGAATCTCCAGCAGACGATTGCGCTCCTGCTCGTTCGCGCGCCTCGCCTTGCGCATATCGGTCAGCAGCTCCTTCAAGCTGTCTGCCGCGGGTATCCCTTCAGCCAGCGCAACACGAATAATGTTGACGAAGTAATCCGCCCAGACGTGGCCCATTGATGCTGCGAATATTCGCAAGCTCGCTTCATCATCGCCTCGAACGGACAGATTGCGATACAGCTGCTCGAACACCGCTTGCATCGGTCCAAGCATACGCCGCTCCTCCACCGTCCGCTGCAAGGCAGCGCGCACCTGCCTTCCACCGGTGACTAGACAGCATTGGTAGAACAGCTCCACCGCCGGAAGGAAATCCACTTGCGTCTGCATCTGTCGCTGGATGAGAATTGCCCGCAGCACAGTGTAAGGGAGCAAGCCAAGCACTCCCCCTAGAAGCAGCGTCCCCTTCACGCTCTGGAACAGCAAGCCTCCGAATGTTAGTCCGCTCAGCAGCAGCAAGATGGTTAGCAGCATGAATTGGCCTGGCTGCAAGCTGAAGCGGAGCGTCTCCAACAAGTCCGCTAAGTGACGGTACAGCCTGTCCATTCGCATGAACTGCTGAGTCAGACGCTGACTGAGACGGTTGCGGCCAGGATAGGCGAGCCTCCCCTTCAGATGCTCACGATCAGACCATAGCTGCAGCAGGCTTGAGGCAGCAAGGAAGAGCAGAAGGAAGAGCAAGAGCAAGGCCGACGTCTGTGCAAGAGCGATCATCGCTGGCCAGCTCCCTTCCTATCCTCCAGCCACTTCATGACCCGCGCATCCGGTCTGCTGTACTGCAGCTTCGCCAGCGCGGAAGAGGATATGATGCCAGGGTAACTCCAGTTCGACTGCGTCTCCTCATACCTCACCCAGTCCCTCACGATCACTTCGCCATCCTCCCAGCCCAGCTCACCGATACGGGCAATTCGCCGGCGTCCATTAATCAGCTTCATCTCAATGCCGACCTGGGTCACATACTCGGCAATCCGCTTCGTCAGCCTCTCGGGATTCATCCCCCTCCCGTCCAGCATGCACATATCCGTGACCGCCTCCGGAACGTCCTCCAGCGTGCTGGCATGCACCGTTGTCATGCTCCCGGAATGCCCCCTTGTACAAGCTCTGACATAGATGTTGGCATCTACGTCCCTAATCTCGGCATGAACAATGCGCTGGGGCGACTGTCTCAGAGCGAGCTTGAAGGCCTGATCGGACCGATGCAGGAGATCATCCTCATGCGTCTCGTACTCCACCGTATTCTTCTCTGGAAAATCCCTCCCAAGCCGCATCTCCAGGCGGCCTTCAATCGTGACGATTCGCTCTTCAGCAGGCAGCTCGGCAATGAGCGCCTTCATGAGATGGGTCTTGCCCGAGTTCGTCGCCCCGATAATGACCAGATTGAACCGGGCCTGCAGCACCGCCCGGAGTATGGATGCAATGGTGTCCGTCATCGTGCCGAGCTCCGGAAGGCACAAGCTGCTAAGTGAGAAGCTCCTGACCGTATAGAACCGGATCGTCAAGGTCGGCTGCGCGGTGAACCCGAAGCCTGTCATTGTCACACGGGAGCCGTCCCGCAGCATAACCTCCGCCCATCGCTTGCGCGGATTAATGCGATCGTTGTTGTACAGCACGAGATTCTGCTGGATGCGCTCTACCTCTCGATCTGAATCGAAGGCATAAGCGGAAGGGGCCGCAACGCCGTCCCGAACTTCGAATATTCGAGTGCCTACCACCTGAATCTCCTCCAGCCCCTCCTTGTTCTGCAAGACGAGCTCCAATACGTTCATGCCGATCACTTCGGCGAAGAGCGCCTCAGCCAGCGTCTGATAAGGATGGTCATACCCGGACAGCTGATGCAGCCTCAGCCGAATGAGACGGTCCGTGATGACCGCAAGAATCTGGTCACGCTCCTGCGCATAGCCAAGAACAGCTCGGTTCAGCGTCTCATTATATTGACGCCGCTCTTCATCCGTCATGCCCCTGGGCGCTGCGAGATAAGTCCGAATGTCATCGGCAATTCGTTCGAATTCTGCCGGAACACTGCCAAGCTCCGTGAAGCTCTGCTCTTGTTCCCCATCGCTTCGCTCCGCGGTCAGCTGAAGCTCGGCGGAGTACGCAGCCGGGGAGAAGCGTTGCTGCTGGCTCTTGTTGTTCAAGATCCGACACCGCCCCTATGTGCAATCAGCTTCCTGTACCAAGGCTGGATGACGGATCTAGGTCCCTGCTGCAGTCCAAGTCCATACCGCTTCATGAACAGCTGTGCCGGCTGACGCATCATCTGCTTGCCTTCCTCATCCGACTTCAGCCACTCCTCGTACCTGCCGTTGTCTAGCTGGGAGAAGAGAGCCGGCGACAATCTCTGTTCACCCAGCAGGGAGGTGCCCATCTCCTTGCATATATCCTTCATCGTGAAGCCTCCAGTTCTCCATGGGGAATGTATGATTAATGCTTCATATTGATCAGAAGCTACTCCGAACAGCGGCGATACCTGTCCGATCCAGCGCTGGCCATCCTCGCCGAAGTGGGACAGCGCAGGGGTCGTTACGACCACTCTGGTGCTGGCTCGGCGCAAGGAGCATACCGTCGCCGCATTGTCCCAATAGGCGCCGGCATCGAGAATAACGATCGAGAAGGCTTGCTCTGCAATATCCAGCAAGTGATTCGCTTCCTCTGGCGTGAAGAACTCCGCTTGATCCCTTGCCATGTTGCCGAACAGGACATGCAGCCCAGGAAGGTGTGCAGGCCGATACGAGGCTCTCATCAGCTTATCTGCCGTGAGCGACTCCGACCTCAGCTCTGGTCTTAGCTTGTCTAGCGATGACTGGGGCTGATCAATGCCGAGGAAGCGGTGAAGCTTCGCACTCTTGAGGTGCAAGCACAGATACCCAACAGATCTCCCGGTTGCCTCAGCAATCCGATAGGCGGCAGCATATGCCGCGGTTGTCGTACCAATATTCGGCGTTGTGCCAACGAAGGCAATGAGCGGTGCAGTGCTACTCTTCACTTCCCTTCCTCCTTGCTGCCGGCAACCTCAAGGGACTCTGGACTGTATGCGATAACCAGCTTCGACTCACCGCCCTTGCAGGCGCTGTCGATCTGCAGCCATTGATTCTCGGTCAGATTCAGATTCACATAGTCAATCATCCCATTGGCATCGCGGCGGGATGCGTACATCTTCTCCTTATCACCGCTCGCAAGCGAGAGGAGATTCGGATTGTCGGGATCATCAATCTCAACATTGCCGGACGACTTGACCGAAGCGACTGTCACTACCTCTTGGAACATACGGGAGGACGTTAGGCCATCCCCCGATACATACAGCACAACCCGATCTCCTGCCCGAATGCCATTGGACACCGACAAGACATATTCCTTCGGAATCTGGAAGGTGGACTCGCCGCTGTGCGGCAGCAGCCTGTACTGCTCGACCTTCCAGTTCAAGATAGGCTCACCCGAGCCTAGCGGTACGACAGTCTCCAGACCCTGCAGCTTGCCCGGATCAGTCACCATCTCAGGCGACAAGGTGCCTCGTGCAATTGAAGCCAGCTCCATATCCCCTGCTTCCAGCCTCTCTCCTGCAGCGATGAATCGCTTAGGCACCACAATCTGCACCATCTCTTGCTTCTCCATCTGCATTAACTGAAGCTTATGAATGCCGTATACCAGCAGGCCGGACATAACAGCCGCGGTCACACTCACAAGTACTTGCCTTCTTCGATTCATGGCCTCTCCTTCCAGAGCGGCTATGCGAGAGAACATAAAAAAAAAGAACGCAGGCGAGAGCCGTATTGGCTCTAGCTTGCGTTCTTCGCATAGCGTAGCTCTTCTATTTAATAATCAAGGACTAAAGTAGCAACATCATAGCAAATAATGGGGAATTTTGTCTACAACTATTTTTTTAACCAAAATAAAAAGAACTCCTCCAACCGAACAGCGTAGCGAGACGCTGCCAGCCAAAAAAGTCCCCTCCAATTATGCTCTAGAAATTCTAGAAATCAATTAAGCCCACACTAATCTGCAGAGCATCGTCTACCTTACGCATCGTCTCATCATCGAGATGAGTAATCTTGTCGGTAAGCCGCTGCTTATCAATCGTTCTAATCTGTTCGAGCAATACGACCGAATCCCGATCGAATCCGTGTGCTGCCGCATCCATCTCTACATGAGTAGGGAGCTTCGCCTTCTGTATCTGAGCGGTAATCGCTGCTACGATAACGGTCGGACTGAATCGGTTGCCAATATCATTCTGAATGACGAGCACCGGGCGAACTCCGCCCTGCTCCGAGCCGACAACGGGTGACAAGTCTGCAAAAAAAACATCGCCGCGTTTTACAATCAATGCTTACACCCCGCTTACGAGACGGCCGAGCGTATGATCGGCATCTTCCTCCGCATGAAAAGCTTCCGAGGCCATGTTCAAGTTGATCTTAGCCATCTCTAGATATCCGCGCTGCATGGACTCGCGGATTTGACGTTTTTTCCGTTCTACGAGATAGAGCTTCATCGCTTGCCTAATGAATTCACTGCGATTGGAGTTCTCCTTGGCCACAATGCCGTCAACTTCCTCCAACAAATGATCCGGCAAGCTGATCATGATCCTCTTCGTATTCTGCATATTGGCCACCGAACTAGCACCCCCAAAACTTTTCCAAAACCTCATTACACATTATGACAATAAGTTGCCAACCCTATACTTCAACATATCTATGTCGCGCGTATATCAAATATGCTGCATAAGGAGTGGAATAAGCCATCTATCACCTGACTTACTAATTCGTGATAATGGACGAAATTCCTCTCTATACACGCAAAAAATGACATAGGCAATCATTCCCAACAAAAAGGAGCGCGAAAAATGAGACTTGGGGTGATGTTACAAAATAGGGTTGGAGATATGAACCGTTCGTCCCTCACTCACATAAACCCTTGGCACGCGGGCAGCAAGCATGCATGTCACCTCATAATTAATCGTACCCAGCTGGTCGGCAATCTCCTCTGCGGTAATCCACTGGCTTCCCTGCTTGCCGAGCAAGACAACTTCCTCACCGGTTCCAATCGGGTCCGCGACTGAATCTGCTTCATTAAGTCCCAGCATACACTGGTCCATGCAGATCGTCCCTCTAACGGGTACACGAACGCCCCTCACCAGAGCCTGTGCCTTGCCAGTCAGCATGCGACTGTATCCGTCTGCATAGCCGATTGGCAAGGTGCCAATCTTCTCCTGGTCTTCAGCGGTATAACGCGTGCCGTAGGATATTCCCCAGCCTTCAGGTGCATTCTTCACCATAACGACCTCGGTCTTAAGGGACAACACGGGCTGCAAGGCCACTCGCTCATGATTAACCTCGGCAGATGGATAGATGCCATACATGGAGATACCGAGACGAAGCATCCCGCCACCCCATTCCGGGGTATCAATGCCAGCAGCGCTGTTCGCCGCATGGATAATCGGAATGTGCAGCTGTCTTGCTCTGACTTCCTCTACAACAGCCGTATACCGTTCATATTGAAGCTTCGTATACGCCTTATCCTCTTCATCCGCGCGGGCATAATGAGAGAACAATCCCTCAACCTCTAAGTGAGCCACTCCGCACGCCCGTTCAATGAATTGAACCGCTTCCGGACCTGCAATGAGGCCAAGCCTGCCCATGCCTGTGTCGACCTTGATATGCACCTTGAGCCTTCTCCCCTGCGGGTCGTCTGGCAGCAAGGCTGCCGCTTCGAGCACGTCCTCCCGGAACAGGGCAATCGTAATATTCTGCTCACGGGCAAGTATCAACGCTGAAGGAGGGACGAATCCGAGCACCAGAATAGGTGTATCTATTCCTGCGTTGCGGAGCTGAAGGGCTTCGTCCAAGAAGGCTACGCCTAAGTAATCGACGCCGCAGATTGCCGCTTCCTTAGCAATCATGACGGCGCCGTGTCCGTAAGCATTGGCCTTGACTGAAGCCATCAGCAGCATAGTCTCAGGCATAGCCTGGCGGAATGCCTTGATGTTATGATGCAGCGCATCGAGAGAGATCTCTGCCCTCGTCGGGCGGTAGTAGGAATCCAATGTCGTTCACCTTCCTCATCCTGCAGCAACATTCGTCCTTTTTTGAACACATGTAGGATTAATGTTATACGCTGCCGGTGAGGCTGTCAATGAATCCTTGATTCCTTATTTGCCCATCTCGCCTTGGACAGATTGAGCGATGGCGATGAGCTGGGTATCGTCAAGATCTGCGCTTGTCAAGCGGAACGCATTGCCTTCGTACGTCCAAGTAAGCGTCTGCTGCTCATCCCCGCTAAGCTCACCATAAGTGAAGCCTAAGTCCACCATATACCCGGGAACGATAGACGCTGCCTCGTCCTTCGGCTGTGTCTGGATGAGCGTGAAGTTGTGAGTTCCGGAGTAACGGGTGATGACACCAGCATTGCCGCCGTAGATGATGTCCGTCTGATCCTTCTGGAACGTGCCTTCCGGTAGGACAGGCTCCATGACGACCATCTCGCTTGGTGCTGCATCTGGATCGTCGACTCCGGCACTTGCATCTTCCTCTTCATTATTAGCCCCTGAGGAATTCTCATCGTTCGCAGCTGTATTGTCGTCCGCAGGTGTCTTATTGTCATCTGTGGCTGGCTCTTCATTGCCACTCTTGCCATCCTCGGCAGAGACGTTGTTGTTCTCAGCATCTGGGTCTGCCATCGTCGGCTGCTCATTCGATGCGGCTGAGGACTTCATATTCGCTTCCGTCTCGAATGCGCTCTTCTCGAACTTCGGATCGAACTCGAACGTATTGAACTTCACTTCTACCATGACTGCGGCATTCGTGTCGCTCACTTCTACCTGCTGCGGCTTATAGGTTGACTTATCCAGCCAGATCTTCTGCCGTGCCAAGGAGCCGTTATTGTAATTGGCCATCACGTCGAAGACGAAGGCCTTGTCTTCCTCTGCGAATTGACGGGAGTTATCCTTCAGGATGCTCTGAACGAGCGTCTGATACAGATAGACCTGTCCTTGATTTTGCGGCCAGTCGCTCTGGAAGCGGAATACTTTATTGAGACGAGGGGTCAGGACGAATACTCCATCATCATTCTTAAGCACGATCTGCGTAATATCTTTCTTGGCATTCGTAAGCGAGATGCGGTAGTACTCCGGCTGCTGATACCATACCTCAACATCGTACTGCAGCGGTTCTTGTCCTGTATGAAGAGTCATTGTCCCGCTTCCTTGATAGCTTTCCATCCCTTTGACAACCTTGTCTAGATCCTTCACGACCGAAGCAGCGTCTTTCGTCCCGCAAGCGGCCAGCACTAGCGACAACACTAGTAGAATGGCTGCGGTCCATGTCATGCGACGCATGGAATCATCCCCTCTGCACATTGTTTTACACTCTGCTAACATGTCTATGAGGGAACTTGGCCAATTATGCGGACTGGCTGAGGCTTGGTCATTTTTATCACAGGCAGGGGGAGGATATTCACTATCACGCGGTCGTAGCCAGCAAAAAAAAACATCCTAAGCTATAATCAAGCCTAGGATGCGAGGTATATATACCTATACAATCTGTTCCGCCAGCATCTCAGCCCACTTCCAATTGGCTTCCTTCGTTCTGCCGGCATTGTGGGGAGTATGGACAACGTTAGTGCGGCCTAGCAGCGGATGACCGAGAGGTAAGGGCTCCTCCTCATAGACGTCTGCAGCAAGAGTGAGCTCATTGGCAAGGACTCGCTTCGTTAGCTCGGCCATGTCACAGATCTGCGATCGGGTGACGAGGACCACCAGTGCTCCTGTTGGAAGCGCCTGAATATGCTCGGCGTTAATGAGGCCGGTAGTGGCAGGGGTTAGAGGCACCATAGGGACGAAGATATCAGCGTCATGAAGGAGATGCTCGAGCAGCCTCACACGGCGGCTGCCTGCGAGATGGAACGCCTGATCGGCTGCGAATGGATCCCATACAGCTACATCCGCTCCAAGCATATGCATG
The DNA here is from genome assembly GCF_042653305.1 of Paenibacillus sp. GCM10023252. Taxonomy (NCBI): domain Bacteria; kingdom Bacillati; phylum Bacillota; class Bacilli; order Caryophanales; family Paenibacillaceae; genus Paenibacillus; species Paenibacillus sp. GCM10023252. Next base: position 16,575 of record NZ_JBHSHW010000012.1, on the reverse strand, counting down.
AACTTGGCATAACGACTGGCAATATTGCCTGCGCCTACTATACGAACCCGCTTGCCTTCCACCGTACCGTTCACGAACCTTGGATCGTCCCCGAATTGCTCTAATGGGTATTGCCAAGCCTCATAGCTGCTCATGATGGAGTGATGGGTCTGAGGAATTCGTCTCAGTGCAGCTATCGTCAGCCCGAGAGCGAATTCGGACACCGACTGACCCCAATAGCCGACAGATGAGAACTTCAGCTGCCTGATTCCTAATCCCCGCAGCAGCTCCCCTATAGCGGCAGATGGCATCTCCGCATAACGTCCGATACCGATGAACGCTTCCTTCAGAGAAGGCATAGCTCGAAGACATGCTTCGGTGATGGGGGTACCGATTGAGATTAGGCACTCAACCCGATCCAGGTCGGGAACAGCCTTGGATAGCAGCAGCTCCGAGTCTTGCGGGAGCCGGATGAAGTCCACTTCGGCATGAATGCTTAGAAGCTCATGCAGACGATCTCCAGCGAGCGGCCAGATGCGGTCGAATGAAGCATGAATGACTAGCGTTATTCGATTCATAGCAGGTTCCTCCGGCTAAGCAGCGTCCATTGCTGTTCGATATTAGGCACTTGAATGTCTCCTGTGAATACATGGAATCGGTAAGAGAAGGTCCGTGCCTGACCTTCCTTCAGTGTCCAGGCACCTGCCCGGCAGCTGCTTGGTCCAATGCCCAGCTCCGAGTCTACTCTCCAAGGCACAGGATGCTCTAGATTGTGGGGATGATCCAGCACAGCAATTCCAGCTTCGTCGAATCGTCCTTCTACCGGCATAGCAACAGCTGTCCACCTCGCCCGTTGACCCTCGGCGTCTAATCCTCTCTGGCCTTCGCTGTTCAAGACTGTTCCGCCCGCCTCTTGGCGATAAGCCATTCTCAGGAATACGCCTCCATAGTCATAGTGCCCGAACGTAATGTCCGTAGCGGCTTCCAGCGTCCAGTTCAAGTCCAGATTATAACTCTCACCATAATCAGTCAGTTCCCAATGCTGTGTCTCATGGATCATGACAGCTCCGCCTGGATTCCTGTAAGCTGTCTCGACCGACCATGATACTTCATGATCACGAGTAACAGGCTTCTTAAGAGGAGCGGGATGGAAGGTGCCGTCTGCAGCTGCTCTCTTAGGGATAAGCCCCTCGCACCAGAATCCTATTCCATTCACATCGTTAAGCCCAATATACAAGCCATGCTGCCATGGATGATGGGCAGGCTTGTCCTCCGTTAGCACGCCAATTCCATCTGGTGCGACGATGGGATGCAGGAAGGGTCTGTGATGGAAGTCTGCTTGCTGCGTTACAATCGGGATGGGGTTATCCTTCCTGTAGATATGAAGACGATTGCCATCTACAATGGCGTTAAGCTTAGGGTAGCTCATAAGAAGGTCTGTCACTCTCCTCGTGTTAGGTAGGATCCTGCCTACTGAACTGAGCATACATGATGGGATCTCATCTTGCTTCCCAACTCCCTAGCTCTCATTCTCAAAAATTGCTCCAACCGCATATTTATTCCGGTACGCCGTTGGCGTCACTCCTTCCACCGCTGTGAATATTCGGTAGAAGGAAGACAGGCTCTGGAAGCCGCTCGCGAAGCATACGTCTGTAACCTGCATGTCTGAGCGAATGAGCAGTCTCCTTGCCTCCGCAACTCGTAGCAGCTGCAGGTAGTCCTTGAAGCTGCGCCCCGTGACCTCTTGGAACAGTCGAGACACTCTGGAGCGGCTTAGCTGAAGAGCTTCCGCCAGATCGCTCAGCTCCAGCTGTTCCGAGAAGCGCTCCTTCATATAATGGTTGATCTTCCTGAAGGCAGTGAACTCCGCCATATGCATCTGCCAATCTTCTGAACTTAGGTCGCTGCTGAAGTAGCGCTGTAACCTTGCACAGATCTGCAGGAGCAGCCCCTTCACGAATACGACATAGCCCTCTCTTCTTAGTCTGAGTTCCTCCCATATGAGCATCATGGACGGAATAATGTCAATGGATAGGCCGGTCTCGGCCGGGATGCGGTTCGTTAACCGCTCAGAGGGTATGGAGAAGGGGAGCAGCAGCTTATTGTCCTCCGCCGCAAGCAGCTCCGCATCGAAGACGAGGAACAGATACGTGCTTGGATTGTTGGGAGAAGACCGTGCAATGTGCGGCTCTGTATGATTGACCAGGAACAGATCGCCTTGTCTAGCCGGATACTGCTTCGATCCGAAGTAGAACTCTCCTTCTCCCGATAAGCAGCAGCCGATCTCCAGGCTCGCATGAACATGAAGCGGCATCGCTTCAGTATCCGGAGACCATAGGTGGACTTGTACGGCAATTTCATGCTCATATTCAATCGGATATCTCATCGTATAGATACTCCTCCTGCATTCCCTCAACTAAGTTTCTAAGTATCCAATTATTATACAACGGTTATTCAACCACTGCCCCAACTATGCATGTCAGCTTTTATTACATAAGAGTCACTTTTTCAGGGAAAATGGAACAATACTTGCTAATCTTCTACTGTAATTCAATATGACTTGCATGGAGGGAAGAATATGTTGACCAAGAAAGTAAGAGGCGGACTAGCTTCGATTCTCGTTCTCTGTATGTTCTTCTCATCGCTCGGACTGGCTACGGCTAGCGCTGCACAGAGTGATGAGCACGATTACGTAGGCCATTGGGCGGAAGCCGAGATCGACAAATGGATTGAATCAGGACTTATTAATGGTTATTCAGATGGGTCTTTTAAACCAGATCACCCCATAAAGAGAGCCGAGCTCGTTGCGCTCATTAATCGTACTTATGGATTCACTAAGACAGGAGATGCCAGCTTCACAGATGTAAAAGAAGGAGCCTGGTACGAGCAGGATATCCTGATTGCCGCAGAGCAAGGATATGTTCAAGGCTATACTGACGGCACGATTCGTCCAGAGAAGACAATTAGCCGTGCTGAAGCAGCACTTATCCTTGTGAGAGTACTTAAGCTTGATCTGGACAAGGCAGACCTGTCTGTACTCAAACAGTATACCGACGCAGCAGACATTCCATCGTGGAGCCGCGCTGCGATTGCTGCACTTAGCAAGCTTGGACTAATCAAAGGAAGCGAAGGCGGTCTGTTCCGTTCCACTTCTCCGCTGACTAGAGCTGAAGGAATTGTTCTGCTGGAGCGTGCTTCGGATACACCTGTACCGACGCCGACGCCATCCGCTACACCATCACCTTCGCCTTCGGCAACTCCCACAGCAACACCTGGTCCAGTGTACACTCCTTCACCAACACCGCCGACACCTGCTCCTTATGAGCTGCGTAATGTCACTCTGTCACAGAGAGACACTTCGACAGGACTGCTAATTGAACATTATCGTCTAGGCTTCCTCCCATCTACCAATACGGCCGGTGTGGATTCCTATCTCATGTTCTACTCCACCAGCGACAAGGCAGCAGTCTCCGCTTACTTAGCTGCACTTAGCAGAGATGATATTCTAACTGGTTATCTGACAAGTCTCACAACTGGCGCTAACGCTGGGAAAATATTCAGAATTACTGATCTGAGCTACGCAGATGGGGGAGCGAATACGTTCCGTTCTGGTCAGAAGGACTTGATTACTGGAGTATCCTTCGTAACTGGCCAATATTATGCCTATGCGGCAACGTTCGGCGCTGATGGTGTATTAGGTATCACAGCAGCCCCGACGAAAATAAACGTACAAATTCCTGCTTATCCTAAAAATGTTGAATTAACAGGTTCGGGAACAAGCCTTGCTAACTACACAGTTGAGTTCGACGATTCAGGCGACCCAGCGATCAGGAACTACTTCGTCTTCTATTCCAAAAAGGGCTTAGTCTCTGAAGTTGAAGATGAACTCTCCGGCAAAAGCCTCCTTGAGATTGAGCAGCTGGCCGCAGATAACCGTGGTATGCTGGTCGCATCCGGTTCACCTAACTATATGGTTACACTGAATGCGGACCAGAAGGAACTCGGCGGTACACCAGCTGGTCCAGATGAATATTACGCTTATGTGGCTGCGTTAGACAATCAAGGCATCCAAGGTATATCCAAGACTGAAGCCATGATGATCACAGCACCAGCACCAGCGCCGTTAGTCAGCATTGGCAATGGTCCGGGGACAGGAGCCGTGCTTCCAGGCGGAGGTTCCTCTTCAGGAAGTCCTTACAATGTTGCGAACTCTCCTTACTTGAAAGCTCTGAGAACGGCTACAGGCAAGCCTGTTAACGAGCGGCCGCGAATCGCGATCTTCACGCCAGGTGATGCCGATACTGTATACTACAACTTCTACGATTATGATGGATATTCTCTAGAGCAAGAATACACTGACTATGGATTTGAACCTGTATTCATCCCTCTTGCCGTTAACAACTATGAGCTCTATGCGAATAACTCTTATTGGGCTGATGTGGTGAAGAGCTGTGAGGCCGTATTCCTCCAAGGCGGGGATCAAGCCAGACATGCCAGGCAGCTGCTGAACGATGATGGAAGCCTCTCATTGCTGGCTCAAGCAATCCAGTATGTATACGAGCAAGGCGGTGTTGTTGGAGGAACTAGCGCTGGAGCACATATTCAGAGTAATCCAGTGTTCGGCTTCGGAGACAGCTATCCGTCACTGGTCTATAACCAGACGGAGGAAGTTGAGATTGGAGATATTCCTACCGGTTCCTTGCTTGATCCCATAGATGCAGGTAATAACCTGTCACTAGCTGGACTTGGCTTGTTGAATGAGAACATTATCTATGACACCCACTTCGATGCACGCGGCCGATTAGGACGTCTTGTCATCGGTCTTCGCGACACTGGTGCCGAGCTTGGCATCGGTATGGATGAAGGCACAGGATTGCTCGTACGCAACGGAGTTGGAACGGTAGTAGGCCATAATGGTGTATACATCGTTAACTCTAACGGTGCTACCTTCAATGGAGCTGGACCAGCTCGCTACTTCAAGGCAAGCGGAGTGAAGTTCAGCTATCTAACTGCTGGCGACCAATACAACTTCTCAACTAAGGTGGTTACCCCAGCTGCTGGTAAGGTACAGATTACTTCACCTGCTGGTACGGTATATACAACGAATGATATCTTCTCAAGAAATGCTGTGAAATATCAGTCAACCAAAACCATTCTGTCGCTCATCAATAGCACAGATACTTCAGTGGTTACCTCTGCACAGAAGCATGCAGTTGCCGGCGGTCCGGAATTCGCCGTTACCTTCTCCAAAGATGCATCCACAGTAGGATATGCATCACCAACAGATGGTTATACAACGGGGAACTCTGCAGCTACCACTTCTCTAGCAGGCTATAAAAAAACAACCATTATCGACATGATTATGAGTATCGCTCCAACACCTGAAACTCCGCCGCCATCTGCTGTAACGATTGAATCTGTGCTTCATTATTCCTATGATGATGAAGTATATATTGAGTTCTCAGATGAATTGTCTGCGGGATCAATTACCCAAGCTAATATTATCCTTACAGGAAACGCCTATTATGTAGATACTCCTCCTTATCCGGATTATCTAGCCGATACGTATGAAGTACACATAAGAGGAGTAGATGACTTCGAAGACGGAGACACCATTACCTTAACCAACATCAAGGATAGCAACGGCAAATTCATTCCTACTGTAACTTATGTTAAATCAAGCGGAGTATGGGTCGTGCAATAAAGACAAGCAAAAAGAAGGATCCTTGGCATAAGCCCGGATCCTTCTTTTTTTGACAACCAATCATCACCGAAAGGCAGCAACATCCACCAGCATCCTCACTACCGTCGTCTTCTTGAAGCCTCGAAGCGCGGTTACGGCTTGGTGATTGCCCGTTGTATATCCTTCGCCAGATTCGAAGCCGAGGGTCTGAGCATCCTTACGGAAGGTGACGACGTAATCCGGCCCATAGGATATTCCGTGCTTATGGACTCCTGCTTGCACCGAATCGGCTGCACTATGCATGAGTGAGAGGATGACCGCTGTTGTCTGGTACTTCAGCTCGCCGCGTGAGAACAGATCCATCGAATCGAATGATTCTTGATCGGCTCTAGTAACAACAGGGAGCTTATGCTCAGCTGGCGTAATCGCGAACGTATCCAAGTCAATCTGGTCGCCGGATGTCAGATAGCTGATCCTAACCCCCTCAGCCCGGAAAGTCTCACCTGAACCGCGAGGACCATAAGAAGCTCCCTCCGACTCTATGACAAAGACCCCATTATGACCGACAACTGTGCCCGTGCTTCCGCGTATCAACAGCCCCGTCCCCTCATCTAAGCCGATTCCCGCCCTTGCTCCCGTATCTCTCAGCCCTACAAGCAGCCTGCCCAGTCTTCCTCTCGCGTCGAAGTGGGTATCGTAGATGAACCCTTCTCTTGCGAACCCTAAGCCTGGAATAATCATGTTATTGCCGGGCAGCTTAGGAGTATGTATATCGTCGACAAGGAGCTCAGCTGGAGTCTGAATGGTCTCTGCCTGATTGTAGACCATAGCAGGGTAGCTGTCTCCGAACCCGAACACAGGGCTGCTCTGAACGTGGGCGCCAGCACTCGTCCCCGCTACAACTCCTCCTGCCTCATACACGTCACGAATCGCTTGAGCAAGCTTAGACAAGGTACCATCGTCATTCAACAATTGCCTGGCATGCCGCGCTTGATCACCGCCTTGGAGGAAGACAGCCTGACAGCTGCGGACTTGATTCGCCCAATAGGAGGAGTCGGCATATTCCTTATAGTTATCGATTGCAAGTGGAATGAAGACAGCCTCGAAGCCGTAATCGGCGTACTCTTGCTCTAGTGAATAGCCATCATAATCATAATAGTGATGACGGACAGCTTCAGCAGTTCCTGGTGAGAAGACCGCTATCCTCGGCCGCTCATCCTGCGTGGCGGAGACCACTCCACGCAACGCGTGCAGGAACGGGGAATCCGCCAGCCCCAGCTCAGATCCCGATGTTGTCCCCCCTCCGACCAACCATGTCCCGGTTCCCGAGCCGCTGCCAACCGTTATGGGAGGTACTGCATTCGTATACTCATTCATAAGTCCATGCTCCTTACTTCATTCGATAGGTCTGCTTACACATGTACTAGCAAATAACATTCCTAACTCTATATAATCACAACTAGACCGTCCAAGCATCACTCCTGCGTGATGGTGAACGGCCTTATGTGTGTGAATTGCTTATAGGCAGCTGCTTATGGTCTGGCTGCTCCTCATGAACTTATTTGAACTTCCAACAGCGATCGCAGCTGATCCTCCGTCACATCATCATCCAAGACGCTTGAGACGAGAATATCCGGCTTGTCGTGCTTCGTCAGGCGATCCCCGCTGAGATGATATCCGCCCTCTCTCGCTAGCGTATACATCTTGCAGAATCGGTTAAGCTGCGTAATGGCGTAGTCCAGATCGTTGTAGATGCCGAGCTTGTTCCCCGTACCAAGCGGATTCGTTGCACTCTGAATGCACACCTGGAACAGCTTTTCTTCTTCGCCAATTTCCTTGACAATCAGTTCACTGCCGAAGCAGGGCGTCCGGTACTTAATCGTCATTTTGGCCACCATCCTTTTGTTATTTGAATTTTCTGATAATTTAAAAGGGATGATAAGGGTTTCGTTGTATAGTTGCCTTAATTGTTGTGGTGTGTATACTTGCTATTACACAGTCGGCCCCCTCTTGAAACACTAGGAAGTGAAAAAGATTGGGCAAGACATTGATCGGTCAGCCATAGGATGAGCAAACTACAAAAAGAGCCCGGTGTCCCGGGCTCTCTAGCTGTGTCATTAACTGCAAAGTAACAACTCTGTCTGTATTACCAAGCGTTAACCCCTAATCGGCTAATCGTCTCTTCAATAAAAGCAGGCTCATCCTCAGGCGTTCTCGACGTAATGAGGTTGCGGTCTACGACCACTTCCTTATCCACGAAGGTCCCTCCAGCTTCCCTGACCTCATCTGCAATCCCTGGATAGGAGGTTAAGGTGCGGCCCTTCAGCAGTCCAGCCTTGGCAAGAATCTGAGGACCATGACAGATCGCAGCAATTGTTATGCCTGCCTTGTCCGCTTCTTGTACGAAGGATTGCACATGCTCATCATCCATCAGGTGAGAAGGAGACTTACCTCCTGGAATAATAATGGCCGAATAGTCCTTCGGACTTGCATCCTTCACCGCCAGATGGGATGTGTATCTCACCTTACCCTTCTTTCCCTTCAGCTCCTCTGACGCCTTAAGAGAGAGGATGACCGCTTCATGGCCATTCTTCACCATCTCATCGTAGGGGTTGCTCATCTCCGAATCCTCGAATCCGTCGGCCAGCAAGAAGGCTACTCTCTTACCCTGATTCATTGCTCTCACTCCTCATCCTAATCTCATTCACTCCTCAGTAAATTACCCTATTCCTCCAATGTTCAAGCATTGATAATTAGGCTGGTTATCTGGGTACGACAAGAACGCAGGGAGCCGCTCCCTGCGTTCTTGGTGACCTGCTCATATGCCTTAAGCCTGCGGGGACGCAATAATGATAACTCGTCCACGATCAAGCTCCTGTTCGTAGCGCTCGGCTTCCCGCCCAGTTAGTCCAACCGACTCCAGCTTCGAGCGAAGCTCATCTCCTCTGGATCGGAACAGATTCGCCATCGCGTTGAACACACCTTCCTCAGATACACCGATCTTGTTCGTGTTCGTCGATTCCGACAGCGTATCCGTTCTCTCCTCATCATGGGCTAGCACATAGATGTCTTCTTGCTTATACCCCTGCTGACTAAGTTCACGAACCGCATTAAGAGCGGCAATTCCAGTATCTACTACTTGCACAGCTGGTCTCATAGGTCATTCCTCCATTTTGTATAGAAAATTAAACGATCACATTACCATTAGTTAGTAACTTACTTATATTGCTTGACCGGTCTAGGCTATATTAACCATGTTGCCTTGCCATGAAACAGGTGACATATGGCTTACTTAATATTCGAATCCTTCCTTCGACCTCTGAGAATGTCTCCTGTCCATCCCTTGTACCTCATCCAATAATAGACCGCCAGAGTCGATGCCAGGATTAGTCCGATTGAACCCGCATACCCCCACTTCCACTCCAGCTCAGGCATGAACTTGAAGTTCATTCCCCAGAGCGCCCCGAAGGACATGACAGGGGTACAGACGACGGTGAACACGGTCAGTGTCTTCATAATATCATTGCCGCGATAATTCGTAATATTGTCATCAATGCGCAGCAGCTTCTCCACCTCTTGCTCATAATGCTGCTCCAGCATCGTAATCCTTCTCAGCCTGGCCTCGGTCCGCTTGTACTCCGACTTCTCGGTCACCTGCTCCTCGAAGGCTTCCTCTGCAGCACATAGAATCTCGCGCAGCGGCATCGTAATGGAGGTGCGTCTTAGAAGCTCGAACCTGCGGTTAATGATCTCGTCAAGCACATGAAGCCCATTGCGCTCTTGCATCCTGCGCTCCAGCTTCATGAGCTCCAGCTCGAATTCATCCATGCCGTCCAGATAGGTGTTAATCAGCTCACCCAATATGAGCATGAAGCCTTCCGTCGCATTCTCCACCTGTTGAAGCTTCTCCAGCAGGGCCGCATGAGTTGTCCGTGTGAACAGGTTCTCCGACAGCCCAATCGTGATGAGCATACGGGAAGAGATGTAATAGTGGACAAGGCAGAGCCTATCCGGCCTGTTCAAGTCCTGACAGACGGTAAGCGTCCCGCATAGCGCGTTATCCTCACCGCGATGAGCATAGACTTCGGTATAATTCGCCTTCCGCCGCTCATATTCGGTAAGCCAAGCCCCGCATTCCGGATACTTCTGGACCCACTCTGCCCGCTCGTCGGCATCAAGCTTCATCCAATCATGCCATACCCAATCCTGTTCGTTCTGTATATAGAACGTACCCATCGTAACACCTTCCTATCCGCAATCTACCCAATCATTAACCAACACTCTGACGGGATGAATCAGGAATATATGGGAAATAGGCCTGCACCCTAAGGGCAGACCTACCTCATTCTAGTACGGAGCTTAGAAGTCTCTGCGGCGAAGAATAACCATCCCGAGCAGCAATGCCGTAAGCATATAGCAGGCAATGTAGATCAGGAAGGCGTTCGAGGGCACCGTACCTAAGCTGAACGGGCCAAGATTGTCCATATTGATGATCCCTTGGAGCTCCTTCATATTGAACAGCTCCACCATCATTCGCTGCTGCAACGAATCTGCCGGCATGAGGATAGCAATCAGGCCTGATATCGTCTCCATCCGATTGACCGCATCTTCGTCGAACGCTTCAGACCTCAGCACCTTCTCTACCATGCCCCCGAGCCAGCCCATGCCATACAGCATCGTCATGGCAACCCCGTTGCCGAGCGGAGAGAGCCAGACCGAACCGAGCATCGTTATGGACACCAGCAACGGAATGATGGACGCGAACAAGAGGAATGCCTTCACCATAGTTAGTACCTCGAGCGCGAAGCCAGTCGTTAGATAGGTGATGAGGAGAATAGAGGTGAAAATAACGAAAGCATACAGCACCCCAAAGCAAACGAACCCTAACCATCTCCCCAAATACCACTTCCAGCGTGGAATGGGCCTGGCTAATACAGATTGCAGCACGCCATTCTCTGCCTCTCCGGATACCGCGGCAACCGCGCTGAATATGGCAAGGAAGGCAACAGCGAATGTCCCGAAGAAGAAGCCTAGAGCGATCATCGTGATGCTGTCTCTTATATTCGCCATCAAGTCGAACAGATTAGCGACCTCTCTGGCTTCTTGTTCAGTGTGAATAGATTGTGCGATGAACCAGAAAATAACCCAGAATAAAACCGTCATGATGACGGTCATTAAGGTAACTTTTTTGCGAAGGAGCTCCTTCCAAGTCAGTCCCCATACGGCTGTCATTGGCGTTCCCCCCTATGCTCAAGGCCAGAGACCGCTTCGACGAACCATTCATCCAGCCTCGACCTCATCTTCTTCACTTCATACAAGGTCATCCCCTGCTCCATGATGAGGTAGTTCAAGTATCCGACCTGCTCCTGATCCTCGAGCTCCGCCTCCAGCCATACGGACCCGTCAGGGAGCGGATCCGGGCCGCTTGCCACATGAATCGGCGCAAGAGTTGCTTCGCGCAGTGGGTCAAGGACGTCGGGAGTGAAGCCGCCAATGCGGAGATGGTAACGGGAACGCTCCCGCAGCACCTCCTCAATCGAGCCTTGGGCAAGAATCTGACCATTGTTCAGCAGCGCTACCCGGTCACACACCTCTTCCACATCCTCCAGCAGATGAGAATTAAGGAAGATTGTCTTGCCCTGCTTACGCAGGCGGGCAAGCAGCTGGCGCACCTCATATCGGCCTACCGGATCGAGCGCCGAAGCCGGCTCGTCCAGAAAGACGATATCAGGATCGCCAAGCAGTGCACACGCCAGCCCCAGCCGCTGCTGCATGCCCTTGGAATAGCCCTTAATGCGGTCCTTGCCGCGCTTGCCGATGCCTACCTCTTGGAGGAGCTGGTTGATACGGGCATTAGCCGTCGTCTTGTCGAGACCGCACAGCTTGGCATGGAAGTGCAGCGCTTCAACGCCGGAGAGCCAGTCCGGGTAGCGGAACAGCTCCGGCAGGTATCCGATTCTTCGGCGAGCCTCGACTGAGCCGGATGGCTTACCATAGATAAGAGCCTCACCGGATGTAGGGGTGATGAGGCCGACGAGCATTTTCACCAGGGTGCTCTTGCCTGCCCCGTTAGGGCCGAGGAAGCCGAAGGCTTCCCCGGTGTTAATCTGCAGGGAGACGTCGCGGCAGCCGCGTCCGTCCCCGTAATCCTTCGTTAAGTGAGTCGCTGCAATCGCTGCTGGAGTAGACATTACGCTTGCACCAGCTGGGCAAGCAGCTCTTCCACTTCGGCGCGCTCGGTGAACTTATTGAAGCTTGCATAGACCATCATATCATCCTGCTTCCATACGACAGACCAATAATCAGAGGAATCCTCGCTAGGCTGGGAGATGTACAGATCTAATCCCCCAATCGTTATCTTATCCGCCTTGCCGTCTGTAATGAGTGGAAGCGGAACCTGACCATCGTCAAGCTTGGTGGAGTAGGCCAGTGCGTTGCGAAGATGATCTGGAATAACTGGGAAGCGGATAACCGCCTCGTAGGCATCCTGCGCATCAATGGATGGATCAATCTCCAGTGTTGGAATAGCTACGTAGCTCAGAGATACGTGCTTGCCCTGCTCCTGCCCAGCTTGTTGATAGTTGACGCTGAGTGTCCGCTCTGTCTGCAGAGTAATCGGCTTATCGTGTATGGATTCCGGCAGCAGCTTCTCTGCGCCAAGCTTCTTCATCAGCTTGTTAATCTCATCCACCTTAGGGCGGAAGGTGAGCTGCTGGGCCGGTCCAGAGCTAAGGTCCAGCTGCGTCTTCTCCCCAAGCTGAAGGGCAGGAATCTTGAGACCGAACTGCTCTTGTACCTGCTGCGGGGTCAACTTGTTCACGTGCTCACCCGTAGTCGTATGCTCGAAGACGCCGAACTTATTCGTAGCTTCCGTGTCGGATTCGCTGTAGAAGATGCTATTGAACATCTGCTCGATGTCATCCTCCTGCACAACGACGACCTGCTCCATGCGGAACTTGTTCAGTAAGGCGGCCAGCGCCTGATTCGTGGACGGTGCTGCGATGACCACAGCAAGGACAGCTGCTGCTGTAGCCATACCGACCTTCGCTGAATGCCGCTTCAGCCAGCTGCGGCGAACGGCAGGCTTAGTTGCCTCCTTGTCCAATCCCCCTTGAGCAGCTAGGTGTAACTGCGGCCGTAGTATGGACGGCGAGCTCGCTTGGGCCGCCGGTGTCGCTTCCTTCAGCTGTGTGTGATTCTCTGTAGACGCACGGCCTGCTTGTTCCTGAGCTGCCCATTGCTGCCACAATGGCGAAGCTTCTTCCTTCTGCAGCTGCTTCTCTAGCCGTATCCAAGCTTCATGCGTTGTAGAGTCGATCTTGCTCTTCTTGTTATCCATCTATGCGTTCCTCCTATTCGTTCGTTGTAATCCCGTGCTTGCCGCTTACCGCCTGTCGCTTGAATCTCTCGCCAGCCCGGCGCAGCATCGTGCCTACTTGGGGCAGCCGCACCTGCATCTTCTCTGCAATCTCAGCATAGCTGCAGCCTTCATATCGAAGCATCAGCAGCTTCCGATCACGCTCAGGCAGCGCATCCAGCCATCCTTGTACCTGCTGGCGGTCTTCCTGCTGGATGAGAAGTTCTTCATTCGAAGCAGAGCTGCCCTGCTCGGTCTGAATCTGCAAGCCTTGGCGCTCGGCAAGCGCCCTCTCTCTCGTCTTCTTATCTATATGGTCGTATGCCATTCTCGTAAGTACACGGTGCAGCCATGCACCAACCGCCCCGAATTCATCCGGCGGATTCCTGTACAGCTTCAAGAATACTTCCTGAGCCAGATCCTCTGCAGCAGCTTCATCCTTGACAATGGCGATCAGCTTGCGGCGTACAGAGGGATAATGGGTCTCATAACACTCTCGAAAGAGATTCGGCGCCGAAGTCTCCATTCTCGTATCCTCCTCCTTCTCCTCATCATCGTAACGCTTCAACGTTACATAAGGAAGACGGTGCTTGCGGTTATTTTGTAACACTATGATAAAAAAAAAGACAAACCCTATGGCAAGGGCTTGCCTAATTGATAGTATAACAGCTAACGAATAAGTCCATGCGGGTCAATAACGAACTTCTTCGACGCCCCGCGGTCGAATGCTTGATAGGCCTGTGGCGCCTCCTCCAGGGAAATAACCGTTGCGTTAACGGCCTTCGCAATCTGGGCTCGTCCACTTAAGATAGAGGTCATTAGCTCGCGATGGTACTGCATAACCGGTGTCTGTCCAGTGACGAACGTGTGCGACTTCGCCCAACCTAAGCCGAATCGAATGCGGAGCGTGCCATGTCTGGCATCCTCATCCACTGCACCTGGATCCCCGGTAACGTAGAGGCCTGGAATACCCAGTCTGCCGCCTGCACGAGTAACTTCCATAATGGAGTTCAGTACGGTTGCCGGCGCCTCCGAATGCCCATGTCCATGGCCATGTGCCTCGAAGCCTACGCAGTCAATCGCCGAATCAACCTCAGGTGACCCAAGAATCTGATCAATCTGCTCGCCTAGATTCGGATGCTGGCTAAGATCTACCGTCTCGCAGCCGAAGCTGCGCGCTTGAGCTAGCCGTTCGCTATTGAGATCACCGACGATGACGACAGCCGCGCCGAGCAGCTGTGCCGAGTGAGCAGCAGCTAGTCCGACCGGACCTGCACCGGCCACATAGACGGTTGAGCCGGGACGAACCCCAGCGCTGACTGCGCCATGATAGCCCGTTGGGAAAATATCAGAGAGCATCGTCAGGTCGCGAATCTTGTCCATCGCCTGATCCTTATCCGGGAACTTCAGCAGTTGGAAGTCAGCGTAAGGAACCATTACGTATTCGGATTGCCCGCCAACCCAGCCTCCCATATCTACATATCCGTATGCAGAGCCTGGACGGTCAGGATTCACGTTCAAGCAGACGTTCGTATTACGCTCCTTGCAGCTCCGGCAGCGGCCGCACGCAATGTTGAAGGGAACGGAGACGAGATCGCCCTTCTTGATGAACTCGACATCCCGGCCAACCTCAATAACCTCGCCGGTGATCTCATGGCCAAGAATAAGGCCGCTTGGAGCGGTCGTCCGGCCCCTAACCATATGCTGGTCACTGCCGCATATGTTGGTAGATACAACCTTAAGAATGACGCCATGCTCACATTTCCTGCCTACGTTAAGCGGGTTGACACCTGGTCCATCCCTTAACACCAGATCCGGATATGCGGTATCCCGTACTTCAACCTTACCCGGCTCTGCATAGACAACTGCGCGATTTCCTGACATTAGCTTGCCAACTCCTCTGCGATAATGGATTATCCAGCTGTGATAGGTCATCGTCATGTAAACGCTTCATAGTTTATTGTATTTTACTGACAGCCACTCGTCAAATTTTTTTGGCATGGATGTGCAGGTTGAATCGACATAAGGATGCACAATGGTTATATGGAAAAAACACCTTCGACAGGACGTAGAGCGTCTTGTCGAAGGTGTTCTTGATGCTGGCTGGTGGTAGTTGCTGCAGATTGATGCTTATTGTGGCTGGTTATGGCTGGCTGAGGCTCAGTGGCTCATTCTTGCTGGTTAGGGCTGATTATTGCTCATTAAGGCTGATTGAGCTCATTATTGCTTATTTTCACCGGTCGCTGTTTGTGGCTTTGTTGCAGGATTTGCGGTTCCGCAGCTGCTTGCCGAATCACTTCTTATCGTTCGGCTCTTGGCTGCGCTGCATGAATTGCTTGTGCAGCTCCGCACGAAGCTCCTTCTCTGTCTTGCCATCAGACGCAATGCCTCTGGACTCCGCATACTTACGCAGATACTCGAGACGCTTCGCCTTATGCTCGGCCTTTAAGGCTTCCCACTTCTCCTTATTCGCCAGCTTCGCAGCATGCACTTCTTGTCTCAGCTGCTCTGGAGACTTGCCTTCTGTCTCTATGCCGAAGTACTTAGCCATATAACGAAGCCTCTCCAGCCGATGGGCCTCCCATTGCTCCCTGCTGTGCTCTGCTCGGTTGTGACCATACTCGCCTTCGCTAGACCGTGACTCTACACCAGGCTGCTCAGCAGGCTGTGCAGCTGCAGGCGCAGCGGCCTGCTCTGCTGCTGCAAGCCCAGCGGCGGGCTCCAACTTAACTGTTCCGTGGGCTGAAGCACCTGCGAAGAGCATCGCGCCTAAGATGCACCCTGTTATAGCTATCTTGATGTTCATCTCATCATCCAACCTCTCTAATCGTGATGTCCAGGGCATGTACCCATTCTGAACTATTTATGCCCTGAGCATGCGCGGTGTAGACGTAGTTAGATTGGATAGAGTAGCTCATTACATGGACCTTGTGAACCGTCAAGATCGGCTCAGTGTAGACGTTTATACTGTCCTAACGGAACCTACAGCCTCTATTTTGACATTTTAGCGTCTATTCTTAATCTAACGGAACTAGGAGACCTTATTGGGCCAATTTTGAGGGGAAACTCTACTCCACAAGGCAAATAAGGGCGTTCAGTTCCGTCCCTCGTATTTAAGGGGCTTTCTCACGAATGCTCACTCATTCGCAGGATTTCATTACAATGGAGATGGTGGTATCGGATGGTTTGCGGTAGGGTTGGGGCCGTCGAGCAGCTAGCGGGCGTACGGGAACAGAAGCAACGCAATACGCGCTTCCAGAAAATCCATATCCTGCACACTCCACATGGCCCATGGAGGTTCACCCTCCCAGATCTCAACGGGTCTACGCCCTCACATTCCTTCTTTACACCTGTCCATGGCGTGGAGACCGATAGCGTTTAATAAACGGGTCTATGCCCTTCCGGAACTGATACTCGGTTCTTTTGTGCTCATAGGTCGAGCAATCCTGCGAATGAGTCAATCCTCGTAATTTGTAGCTGGATTAGAGAAGCTTAGGCGGCAGCAAGATCTGCTTGAGCGCTGCGGTAGGTTTCCCCTCGCTGCACCATGCCAATC
>NZ_JBHSHW010000011.1:0-33549 GCF_042653305.1 Paenibacillus sp. GCM10023252 | reverse complement strand
CCTCTCCCTTATCTATAGAATAATAGATTGTTAGGAGAGACTCCAGTTCCATTACGGGGCCTAGGAGCTTGTGTCATTTAGGTGCATAATGTGCCCTATTCACGCTCTCGCAAGCTAGCTAGCTAATCAATAGGTGCATTATGTGCCCTATTCACGCTCACGCAAGCTAGCCAGCTAGTCAATAGGTGCATTATGTGCCCTATTCACGCTCACGCAAGCTAGCCAGCTAGTCAATAGGTGCATTATGTGCCCTATTCACGCTCTCGTAAGCTAGCTGTCTAGGCAATAGGTGCATTATGTGCCCTATTCATGCTCATGCAAGCTAGCTGGTGAGGTCATGCGAACGGGGATAGCAGCTATTCCCGATGATAGCCCCTTAACCCGCCCCTGTAGGAGGCAGCGCTGAGTGATTGGTTAGTTGGTGAAGCGGAATGCAGCAGTAGAGGCGAGCGGTTGTCACAAGGTTAGGCGAAAGAGGGAAGCAGCAGAACAGGCGAGCGGTTGGCACAGGGTTGGGCGAAAGAGGGAAGCAGCAGAACAGGCGAGCGGTTGGCACAGGGTTGGGCGAAAGAGGGGAGCAGCAGTATAGGTGAGCGTTTGGCACAAGGTTGGGCGAAAGAGGGAAGCAGCAGAACAGGCGAGCGGTTGGCACAGGGTTGGGCGAAAGAGGGGAGCAGCAGTACAGGTGAGCGGTCGGCACAAGGTTGGGCGAAAGAGGGAAGCAGCAGAACAGGTGAGCGGTTGGCACAAGGTTGGGCGAAAGAGGGAAGCAGCAGAACAGGCGAGCGGTTGGCACAAGGTTGGGCGAAAGAGGGAAGCAGCAGTAGAGGCGAGCGGTTGGCACAAGGTTGACGAAGCGGAATGCAGCAGTACAGGTGAGCGGTTGGCACAAGGTTGGACGAAGCGGAATGCAGCAGTACAGGTGAGCGGTTGGCACAAGGTTGGGCGAAAGAGGGAAGCAGCAGTATAGGCGGTATACGCGGTATACGCCCCCCAGCCTCAACAGGCCGCCAAGCAGAGAGTTACTGCTTCGTGTCCTCCGCAGCCGAATACCGCTCCCGGTACTGAGCGGGAGTCACTCCTTCAACTAGGCGGAACCGCTCGATGAAGTAACTGGACCGTGAGTAGCCGACCTCCAGCCCGATGCGCTTAATGGAATGGGGCGTAGCGAGCAGCATCTGCTTCGCAGTGGCGATGCGATGCTCATTCATATAGTCCATTGGAGTAATGCCCATGTACCTCTTGAATAGTCGATTGAAGTAGTACATACTAACCCCCGCATGATCCGCAGCTTGCTGGAGAGTAAGCTTCATCACGCTGTTCCCCTTCATATACTCCGCTGTGCTGCGAATTCGGTCCTCTATGCTTCTCCTGCTAGGCGCGTGCAGATCCGTCGAGTGCAGCAGCAGCTCCAGCAGAATCTCAATGAGCTGTGCAGCCAGCTTGGGAGCCAGGGAGGCGTCGCGGGCTTCACCTAATTCCCACATCCCGAGGACAGACTCATCGACCCGCCGAATGTCCGGGTAAGCGAACACCCAAGGATCTCCAAGCGCCTTGTCTCCCAGCATCCGTCTTATTCCCTCCCCGTCGCAGAAGATCCACCACACCTCCCATGGATCCTCTGCATTCGAGCCGTAATACTGCACGTGATGATCGGAGCAGAGGAACCCTTGTCCCTCCGACAGATGAACAATTCCCGATTCGGTCTTAATCCAGCCGCTGCCGCTCCTGATATAGTGCAGGTTATACGTATGAGGAGGGTAGCGATTCCCGCGAACTTCATGCTCCGGCTCTCCGGCCACCTTACCGACTGCAATGGGGTAGCCGGGGAAGCGATGGAATGCAGGCCGCACGGTGAACATACTACTATACAAGACCGCCAGCCTCCTTCCGCTCTGTGTATAGAATGGCAAAATAATGATACTTAAAGCAATTCATCTGTATATTCATCCTTGTACAGCCCATTATATACTTAACTCATCCGTCATGAAATAACAAAATCGACGTACAGGATGCACCAGATGAGGAGGATATCACGAGTGGAACATACAACGTTCGGCAGAACCGGATTGAAGGTATCCAAGCTAGGTCTTGGAGGCGCGCCTATCGGAGGAGACTTCGGACGATCTGACGAGTCAGAGATAGAGCGGGTCATTCACGAAGCGCTTGACCTCGGCATCAACTTCATAGACACTGCACCACTGTATGGCAGAGGGAAGTCAGAGGAGAGAATTGGGAGGGCACTAGCTGGTACAAGACGTCATGACGTCGTTCTAGCAACGAAGGCAGTCCGTTCGGATCTCTCCTATGACTATCAGAGCACCATGCAGTCGGTAGAGGATAGTCTCACTAGACTTCGGACGGACTGGATCGATCTGCTCCAGCTGCATGACGTAGAGAGTCAGCCGCCGCAGCTCATCCTTAACGAGACCATTCCTGCACTTCTTAAGCTGCGCGAGCAAGGCAAGATTCGGTACCTCGGCGTAACGACGCGTAATCTGCCCTTGCTGAAGATGTACATGGAGACCGGAGTATTCGACGCCATTCAGTTCTACGCCCGTTATATGCTGCTGGACTTCTCGGCTCGCCGTGAGATCCTGCCTCTGGCGAAGGAGCTTAATCTGGGCGTCATTAATGGCAGTATCCTCGGAATGGGCCTGTTAGCTGACGCACCGGCAGCCTTCCTGGGCGAAGCCATCATACAGGAAGCCGCAAGCAGAATGGAGCAGCTGTCCTGGCTGCGACAGTCTGAGCCGAGAGGGTTAATTGAGCCGGCTATGAGATTCTCCCTTAGTCAGCCCGATATCCATGTAAGCCTTACTGGGACGGCGTCGCTGAGCTCCCTTCGTACCAATGCTGCGTACTGTGATGGTGCAGGAATGAGGGAAGAGGACCTGTCCCGTATATACGAGCTGTTCCACAACGTCCCTTCACTGTTTCCTTAGGAAATCATAACAAAAGCCCCTCTTTTTGCTATACTAAATGGCATAAAGGGGGGCTTCTTTTGGCGTGGATGGAGCGGGCAAGATCTCAACGTTATTTCAGGCAGCTGTTATGGACCAATATGATGCTTGTTATTCTGTTTATTTTCATCGTGTCGGTTATCATGTATGCGTTCTCAAGAAATATGACCCATGAATTGCAGCTGGATGCGAACCGTAAAATTCTTAGTCAAGTAAGCTATAATGTGGACAGTCTGAGCACGATTGTGCGTAATCTAGCGATCTCCTTATTCAATGATCGGGATCTCACCGTTCTCATGAATAATCAAGATATTGAGATCTTCCAACTCTATAATAAACTGGGTAAGCTGGACCAGACGGTTAATTCCAACGCATTCCTCCAATCCATAACGGTATACAACCGTTACAATAATTGCTTGTACTCCACTTCCGCAACCCAACCTGTGGAATGTCGGAGCAGCAGGAAGCCGCTAGGTAGAGACAATGAATTGCTCGGGCAATACAGAGAACATTACGGGGAGATTCCCAAGCTAAGGCTGCTGCCTCTCTTAACGGTAGATTCAGCTGGCATCGAGCACCTCCATCTGTCTTACTTCGTCTACGACTCTCAGTCGGACTCTTCGAACTCTTCTAGTCTGCTTATGATTACCATTAAGCCAGAGTGGCTGTTCGATAACTTGCGCACGGTGAACGGATTAGCAGATAACACGCTTGGTCAGATCTTCTTGCTCGATGAGGCTGGGGCTGTCTATGAGCAAGGGACGAAGTCCTTCCCGCTCTCTGTATCCGAATGGCAGGAGAAGATGAACCATGCACCTGCGTATGGTTACTTCTTGTCTAAGGATGGCGAGAGCAAGCAGAAGCAGATCATTACCTATCGAACCTCAGCGATGAATGACTGGCGAATTGTTATGGTGCAGCCTTATGACGCGGTGTACAGCCGGGCAGATCGTATCCGCACCTTCTCCATTCTCGTGCTGCTGCTGTTCATTGTACTATCCATCGCTGCTTCTGTAATCTTCTCCGTCCGGCTCTATCTGCCCATCGGCCGTCTCGTGCAGCAGCTGCGATTGTCCTCAGTGAGGGATACGGGCAGCTCGTCCTCAGATGGTTCTCTCGAATGGTCCAATGACAAGGATGAATGGAGCTATCTTAGCCGTATGTATACTCGTATGCAGAGCAGGATGACGGAGCTCCGAGATAGCAGCCGAGCGAATGAGCATGTGCTTGAGCAATATTTCTACCGGCAGTGGGTAGAAGACAGCACGTCTGTGAATCGTGAACAAGCAGAGAAGGTTGCGGGCGCAGCTAAGTGGATAGAGAGTGAAGCGCTGCTTGTCGTGCTGCTGAAGATTGATAACTATGTCGTATATCAATCGGAGAGGACAGATTCTGAGCGGAAGCTGTGCCGCTATGCGATCTGTAACATTACCGAGGAGATTATAGGCCGCTATAGTTCGTGTATGACTGTTGATAGGCAGAATGATGAGATTGTCGTGTTCATTCAGCTTCAGGGGACGGATGCCCGTCATTCGGATATTCCTATTCATATCATGGAGCAGCTTAGACAGATTCAGACGGTCATCCAGACCTATTATCGAATGACACTTACCGCTGCAGCAGGTAAGACCGTCCGTCACTATCGTGAGGTCACCTCTGGATATGAGGAGGCGAAGAAGCATGCCATGTACCGTATGAAGCTCGGCCAGCAGCAGATCATTACCCAGGGAATGATTGAGCACTCCATTCGTGTTGAAGCCCCTTATATATCCTACAATCTGGACAAGAAGCTGCTTGACCATATTAAGGATCAACAACTTAGGCATGCGCTTCAGCAACTGGAGGAGGTCATTCAGCAGCTCTACCTTGCACCCATTGATCAGCTTGATGATGAGATTCTGAATCTCACAGCAACGATTATCCATTGTATGCGCCAGCATCTCCCGCACGCTGCCTCTATCGTTGATCTCAAGTCTTATTCAAGGAGAGTGCTGGAGAGTGAGACGCTTGGCGGGGTGCATGCGGTGCTGAAGGAATTGATGGAGCATGTGCTTCAACAGGCGAAGCCATCCCATAAGCCTCGTAAGACAGAATTCCTAATAGGCGCCGTCAGAGAGATTGTTGATCTCAACTATGCTGACCCTAATCTTAGTCTGCAATCCATTGCAGATACGCTTCAGCTGTCTCCGGGTTACTTGGGAAGATACTATCGCGAGCAGGAAGGACAGTCCGTAGCGGACTATATTAATGAGATAAGACTTAACCATGCCCAGCAATTGCTAGAACATCAGTCCGATAGCATTGCCCGTATTATGGAGAAGGTCGGGTACGCGAACGAGAGCAACTTCTTCAAGCTGTTCAAGAGAAGAACAGGCATGACACCCGGAGAATTCCGTCAGCGCCAGGCTTCATACTAAGTACACCGCAATAGCAACATTATACAGTCTCATATGTACAGTCCACATTCCGCAGCCCTTCGCTACTATTCACAGTAGGCAGCCTGCTCCTGCTCACTGCATAATGTGAGGAGCAGCTAACCGAACGCGAGGGAGGTGAGTAACCAATTATGAGACCGCTGTCATGGCTGAAGAGTGAGTCAAGATTGTTCCGCAAGCACAGTGAGCTGTTCGTCCTGTCCTTACCTGCTGTCCTATTCAAGCTAGTCTTCAGTTATCTTCCCTTAATAGGGCTCATCCTTGCCTTCAAAAAGTTCAATTACGAGGGCGGGATATGGGGGAGCGAATGGGTAGGCTGGACGAACTTCAAGTTCTTCTTCGCCTCAGATAACGCCTTCCGCATAACACGCAATACCATTCTGTATAATATCTCCTTCATTATTCTCGTTACTGTGCTTGCCGTCTCCTTCGCCATCATGATGAATGAGATTAATCGACGATGGCTGAAGATTCATCAGACGGTGCTGTTCCTCCCATACTTCCTCTCCTGGGTCGTCGTCAGCTATGTGATGCTGGGCTTCCTGGAGCATAAGAACGGCTTCCTGAATCAGATGCTTGTGAGTCTTGGGAGAGATCCTGTTGCCTGGTACCAAGAGAGTGTCTACTGGCCGTTCATCCTTATTCTCGTCTATCTCTGGAAGGCTGTCGGCTTCTCAACCCTGATCTATTACGCAGGCATTCTCGGCATTGACTCTTCCTATTATGAGGCGGCCAGAATCGACGGAGCGACGAAGATGCAGCTTGTTACCCGAATCACCATTCCACTGCTTACTCCGCTCATCATTATTCTGTTCATCGTGGCCATCGGGAGTATATTCCGTGCAGACTTCGGCTTGTTCTTCTTCATCCCTAATGATATGGGTGTGCTGTATCCGGTGACGGATGTCATTGACACCTATGTGTATCGCTCACTGAGGGTTGTCGGAGATCTGGGTATGTCTACGGCCGTAGGCCTATACCAATCGGTTGTAGGGTTCTTCCTTGTCCTGGCGACGAACTGGCTTATTAGACGAATGAACGCTGAGAACTCATTGTGGTAGGAGGTGAATGAGGTGTGAAGCTAATCATCAACCTGTTCTTCACGGTCTTATCTGTACTCATCCTCATCCCGCTCATCCTTGTAATCTCCATCTCCATCACGGATGAAGCGGTCTTGCTCAGCGAGGGGTATCGACTTATACCGCAGAAGGTCGACTTCTTGGCTTATCAGATTGTATGGAAGAGCCCGGAGCAGATTGTTCGTGCTTACGGCGTCACTGTATCTGTGACACTGCTTGGCACAGCCGCGGGTCTGCTCATGACGGCTATGGCTGCCTATGCCATCTCTCGACGTGATTACCGTTATCGAAGAGTGACCACGCTCTATATCGTGTTCACGATGCTGTTCAGCGGCGGACTTGTCCCGTTCTACATCTTAGTCTCCCAGTACCTTCATCTGAAGGATACCATCTGGGCGCTTATTGTTCCCTATCTGGTCAACCCGTTCTACCTGCTCATTATGAAAGGCTTCCTAGACAAGCTTCCTCCAGAAATTTTCGAATCAGCTAAGATTGACGGTTCGAGTGAGATGCGAATTTTCACCCGGATTGTGCTGCCCTTGTCAACGCCGGCCTTAGCCACTGTAGGACTGTTCATCTCCTTCATCTATTGGAATGATTGGTGGCTGGGCCTCTTGTTCATTGACGTGCAGACGCTGGTGCCGCTGCAGCTGCTGCTCTACCGGATTATGAATACGATGGAGTTCCTGACGAATAACGTAAGTCTCATTAATGTGAGGATTAACTTGTCGGAGTTCCCAACACTGTCAGTGCGAATGGCAATGGCTGTGCTGGCGGCGGGCCCGATGATGCTGGTATTCCCATTCTTCCAGCGTTACTTCGTGGCAGGGCTCACCGTTGGCTCTGTGAAGAGTTGAATACGAAGGACAACAATAATCAGGAATAAGGGAGGTCATGTGAAGTGTTGAAGCGCAGAGGGGTATCAGGTTGGAAGCTGCTTGCAGTATTACTGTGCATAATCATGATGGCGGCTGGATGCGGGAACAACAACGGCAACTCAGGCGGAGTGAACGGGAATCAGCAGCCTCAGCCCGACCAGACCGAAGGTGAAGCACCGGGTGCAGACTTGAAGCCGGTTCAATTAACTTGGTATTATGCACAGCCATCTATTCCTGCCGATCTTAAGGAAGTGGAGGCTGCTGCGAACAAGATCATTAAGGCCAAGATTAATGCTACGGTGAAGCTGATGCCTGTCATCTTCGGCGATTACACGCAGAAGATGAATACGGTCGCAGCTTCCGGCGAGAGTGCCGATATTGTATGGACCTCGAACTGGAACTTCGACTATGTGCAGAACCAGAGCAAGGGAGCCTTCCTTCCGCTAGATGAGCTGCTAGATCAGTATGCGCCTGCACTAGCGAGTTCTATGCCTGAGTTCGTATGGAATGCGACGAAGATTGATGGTCAGATCTTCGCTGTTCCTAACTATCAGACGGTCACGAATCAAGAAGGCTTCATCGTTCAGAAGAGGTTCCTAGATAAGTACAAGTGGGATCTAAGTACGCTGCGAACGATGAAGGACATTGAACCGATCCTTGCTCAGTTGAAGATGGATGAACCTGAGTCCTTCCCGTGGGCGATGGATCGCAAGGGAGCCTTCGGCAACATGCAGCGATTGAATGGTCTGGAACCTATCGTCAATAATATGGTTGCCATCGACCTTAGCAATCCGAATCAGGCTGTAGCGGTCTATCGTACTCCGCAATATAAGGAATACTTGGCACTTATCCATAGCTTCTACAAGAAGGGCTATATTAATCAGGACGCTTCAACCTTGAAGTCGCTTACAGATATTCAGAAGCGCGGTGATGCCTACATTGGCTTCCATAATGTGCTTAAGCCTGGAGGAGAGGCAGAGAGCAAGGTTCAGAATGGCGGCCAAGATGTGGTGTACGCGAAGATGACGGATGTGTATGCAGGGACGAATACGATTATTACTACAATGAATGCGATCTCTCGTAACTCGAACAATCCAGAGCGAGCTATGATGCTAATCAACTTGGTCAATACAGATAAGGAACTCTACAACTTACTCGTATATGGACTGGAAGGCAAGCATCACAAGGTGAATTCAGATGGTACTGTTGCTATTGTGAAGGACGGTGGCTATGCCGCAGCGGATTGGGCGCTTGGGAGCGTGTTCAACGGCAAGACGCTAGAGGGTAAGGACCCGGCTGTAGCGGAGCAGACGAGGAAGGAGAATGAATCAGCGAAGCCGTCTCCGATTATGGGCTTCAAGTTCAAGGCGGATGCGGTAACAGCTGAGATAGCGAACGTGAACTCACTGATTGACGAGTACACGCCAGGGCTTGATACAGGCACGATTAATCCAGACGACAAGCTGCCCGAATTCCTAGACAAGCTGGATAAGGCCGGTCTCGACAAGATTGTTGCTGAAGTGCAGAGACAGCTCGACGAGTGGAGGAAGACGAAGTAATCACCTTCGCCCACGTGCCATCGGCTGGTTGCCGACCTCTAGATGTAGATCCTCCTATACTTGAACAAGAAGGGCAGTTCGATGGTCATCCTGACCATCGAACTGCCCTTGGTTGTTACTTCCAGTACGAAGGAGTGGAGAAGCCCTTCGCCTTGTCATCCGAAGCGATGAATTGCTTGAACTCATCGGACTTGTAAGCATCGGCAAGCGCTGTAAGCTTCTTACTGTCCTTATGCTTCTCATTGACGGCTACGATGATCTGCAGCTCAGCGGCAGGATCCTCAAGCAGCAGGGCTTCAGCAAGCTTCAAGCCGGAGGCGATGACGTTGCTGCCCGGAATGACAGCGAAGTCTACATCGTCCAGAGAGCGCGGAAGTCCAGGTGCTTCCAGCTGCTTGAGTGTAAGATTCTTACTGTTCTCCACAATGTCCTTCTCTGATGCCTTCAGCGGCGTGAAGCCGTCCTTAAGCTTAATGAGTCCTGCAGTCTGCAGCAGCACGAGGCTGCGTGCCAGGTTGGAAGGGTCATTCGGCAGAGATACGATGGCTCCATCCTTCAGTTCATCCAAGCTCTTGAACTTCTTGGAGTAGATACCGGCGGGAGCAGATGGGATCTTGATGAGCTCGCTAAGCTCCTTCGCATTCTGCTGCTCCTTGTAGGATTCCAGATAAGCAGCGTGCTGATAGATATTCGCATCAATCTTGCCTTCAGACAAGGAAGTGTTCGGCTGAAGCGCATTCGTGAATTCGGTAATGGTAATCTTGTAGCCTTCCTTCTCCAGGATAGGCTGCACGCCGCGCTTGAACAGATCAGCATAGGGACCTGGGAAGAATCCGAGGTTAAGTGCCTTATCATCCCCTTCTGACTTGCCGCAAGCAGCAAGAGCAGATGTAACGAGCAGAATAGCAATGAGTGTAGCAATCGTCCGTGTGAACTTCATAATAATGACCTCTCCTCTTTATATACAATTATACCAACCAACTTACTTGGTTTTAATATAGGCTAAGAATACAATTAACGAGGTTAAGTTGTCAATACCCAATCTATCGCGAATCTATCGGTGAATCTATCGCTCAGAATATCGGCACGCTAACATCCTGCCGGGCCTGCTCTTCCCAAGCAGATTGGCAGGATGTTGACTAGCCGGACTATGAAGCGTTAGTGAACTCAGATGGCTTGCAGGCCCGCCTGATTCAGCAGGTTCCAAGGCTTGTTGTAGTGGGGCTGGAAGAAGAAGTCGACGAAGCTGAGCTCATCCATCGTCATCTCATTCTGAATACACACCGACAGCGTATTAATAGCTTGGGTGAGGTCGGCTCTCGACAGCACCTGGGCTCCGATGATGCGGCCGGTCTGTTCTTCATACACGACCTTGAGCGTCACTTGTTCATAGGTAGGCATGAATTCAGGCCGGTAATTTTCATGGATTGTGATGGATTTCACAATCATGCCCGCAGCGAGAGCAGCGGTCTCAGTCATGCCGGTCGAAGCGATATGCAGATCGTAGATCTTAATGCCCGACGTACCTTGCGTTCCCATATATCTCACGGTCGGCTTCATAAGGTTGCGAGCAACCAGCGTACCCATTCGAACGGCATTCGTGGCGAGCGGGATATACGCGTGGGCCTTCGTTGGGTTGTACAGGACTGCGCAGCTGTCTCCTGCTGCATACACGTCCGGAATGCTCGTTCTCATATATTCATCCACGAGGATGGCGCCGTTCGGCAGCATATCGACCTTGTCTCTAAGCAGATCGGTATTGGGACGGAAGCCGATGCACAGCACGACTAGATCTGTCTCGTAGGCACCCTTCGTCGTAATGACCCTCGCTACTTGGCCGTTCGCGTCGCCTTCGAATCCGGTTACGGTCTGGTCAAGAGCGAGCTGAATGCCTTCGCCCTGGAGTGTACGCTCCGTCTCATCCGTGAATTCCTGATCCAGATACTTGTACAGCACACGATCCATGTTATCGATGAGTGTAACCTGCTTGCCAAGTTCCTCGAACGCCTCCACCAGCTCTATTCCGATATAACCTGCTCCGATAACCGTTATTTTTTGTGCATGCTTCGCCTTCTGGATGATGGTCTGCATGTGGTTGTAGTTTTTGCATAGCAGGATGTTCTCCAGTTCCATTCCTTCCAGCTTCGGAATAATCGGCCACGACCCGGTTGTCATGACGAGCTTGTCATATTGGTCCTCGAAGGTCTCGTCGTTCAGCAGGTTCCGCACGCGCAGGCGCTTATCCTCCGTATTAATCTCGAGCACCTCATGCCGCATGAACGTCTGGACGCCAAGCCCCTTCAGCTGATCAGGCGACGAGTAGAACAGTCCTTCCGCCTGGGGCACGACACCGCCAATATGGAGCGCAATTCCGCACGACAGGAACGAGATATTGTCATTCCGCTCGTACACGTGAATCTCAGCCTCCGGGTATAGCTTAGCCATCCCCATAATCGCCGCCGTACCTGCATGTGTACAACCAATCACTGCAATTCTCATCACATTCATCCTCCTTGGAATAGCTCATTAGAGTTAGAGTAAGGTAAGAGTTAGAGTAAGGCTAACATCAATTAGTTGTGAAAAAATTCACAATCCTAGCGTTAAAAAACCGACTGCCAAGAGATACAGGATACACAAGCATCTGTTGACCACCATGAAACGACAACTCCTTCTCCCTTGCTCAGCAACGCTTAGGTTCCGCAATAAGCATTGCCCGGCGGGCATTGTAACACCGCTACATTTTGCTGTTCACGCGGCACGCATTGTACATCGTTACATGCTCACCCTGTGCGCTGCTCATCTCGTCTTGCTGCTCTTGCTTATATGTGAAATAATTCACAACCACTTCTTGCTTTTATTATATGCCGATTGTAGAGGAAATACAATAGGCTATTTTGCATCCGAATGGAGCTTGCGATACTTGGATGGAGGGACACAAAAGTGTTGGTGGAACGACGATGAGAAATGGTTGATATGATTAAATCCGGTGGAGTAAGCGACCGCCTCAATCGTCAAGTCCGTTGTCGTCAACAGCAATGCTGCTTGACGCATTCGAACCTCGAACAGATACTCGTGGGGAGGCTTGCCCGTATGGGTTTTGAATATTTTGGAAAAATAGCTGCGTTCGAGTCCCACATGAGAGGCGACGACGGATACGGTCAACTGCTCGGCATAATTAAGGGTCATGAACTGCATGGCATTATCCACATGACGATTGCTTGCGAATTGCCCGGCCTGACGGGTTCGGGATACTGGTGATTCGTTCAGGAGCAGCGCCATCATCTGATACAGCACGCTGGTCACGGTAAGCTCCTTCACATCCATTGAACCTTGAACATGGTGCAGCTGGTCGAACAGCTGGATGAGCTCCGCTCTCCTATGATGATGGTGGGTAGGCGCCTCGGGTGACAAGCCTGCCTTCGCTATATAATCGCCGGCTTGTGTGCCGCCCCAGCCAATCCATCGGTATTCCCACGGATCCTCTAGATCGGCTTCATAATAGGCAAGATGGCCTGGGAACATGAAGAAGCTATCTCCGACAGACAGTGCATATTCGGTACCATTCGTTGTGCGGAATCGTCCTCTTCCTCGCTCAATGTAGACGAACAGGTGATGGTCACGCACCCCAGGGCCGGCGAAGTGGCCGGGCTTGCATCGCTCATGACCGTAGAAGTTGAGCTGCAGCGGTGCGGGGGGAAGGCTCCAGTTGGATTCTGTGTGGGCCAGTGGGATTCACCTCATCAGGTTGTTGGTGAGATTAGCATACCACACATATCCTTAACTTTTACACACATGGCTTCATGTTGTTCGCATGGCTCTGTTCGTATAATGAAGCTAATCACATGACAGAGGAGAGATAGCGGCATGAATGTAAAAGTAGGCAGCAGAGAGCTGGAGATGGGAGGCCCTCACCTGACAGAGCTTCGGAGCTCGAATGATATACTTGGTGACAATAAGGCGCTAAGAGAGCGGATGGCTGAGGATGGACACTTGCTTATTCGCGGATTCCATAATCGGGCTGAAGTGTTGAAGGCAAGAACGGCCATTCTCCAGAAGATGGATGGGATGGGGAAGCTCTCGCGGGATACCTTGCTGGAGGAAGGCGTGATGAGCGATGGGAGCAGGAGTATCTTCATGGGGGGGACGAATGAGGACCTGCCTGATCTGTTGAATGTGCTGAATGGCGAGCGGATTATGCAATTATTCGATGAGTTCCTGAGTGAGACTTCGCTTACCTATCACTTCAAGTGGCTAAGGGCGGTCGGCAGCGGGGACTACACCGGGGCGCACTATGACATTGTGTATATGGGGAGAGGAACGGAGAATGTCTATACGGTGTGGTCGCCGATTGGGGACATCTCCTATGAGATGGGCGGGCTCGCTATGTGTCTGGGCTCGCATCGATTCGAGTCGCTGAAGGCGTCGTATGGCCGCAAGGACTCCGACCGCGATCATATTGGAAGCTATACGAATGATCCGTTGGAAGTGACGAGCCGGTATGGCGGCCAGTGGGCAACGACGACATATGAGGCGGGGGATGTGCTGATCTTCGGCATGTACATGCTTCACTGCTCGCTGGAGAACACGACGAACCAGTACCGGCTGAGCGTAGACGCGCGCTACCAGCCGGCGAGCGAGGAAGTTGATGAGCGCTGGAGCGGGAAGAAGCCTCGCGGGCATTTTGCCTGAGGGGTGGGGCCAAGTTGGTCTGAGCGGCTGCAGTGTTGGTGTCAGCACTGCAGCAAGGTGAGGATTGGTCTAATGTAAGGATGATGAATAGTTATAATGTGCCTCTACAGCTCCATGTCTGCCTCTGCTCGTACTCGGCTGAACCATCGGGCGGATTATCGTGGTCCTTAGTGCAACCGTGACATATAGCGCGGGGCTGAACCCCTCAGACTTAACAAGGAAAATCCACGTTAACTCCTAAGGAGAGCTTCATACTAACCTGCTCGCCGCGGGTTAACGCGGCAAATCCCCGTTAACCCGTCTGGCAGCAGCTAAGTGCACCGACTTAACAGGGAGAATCCCCGTTAACTCCTATGGAGAGCTTCATACTAACCTGCTCGGGGCGGGTTAACGCGGCAAATCCCCGTTAACCCGTCTGTTAGCAGCAATGTGCACCGACTTAACAAGGAAAATCCGCGTTAACTCCTAAGGAGAGCTTCATACTAACCTGCTCGGGGCGGGTTAACGCGGCAAATCCCCGTTAACCCGTCTGGTACGAGCAATGTACACCGACTTAACAAGGGAAATCCGCGTTAACTCCTAAGGAGAGCTTCATACTAACCTGCTCGCGGCGGGTTAACGCGGCAAATCCCCGTGACTTAGCTGTGCAGACATAACAAAGAAACGGGCACCGCCCTCGCACTCTCGAGGGCGGTACCCGCGTTCTGCAAAGGTCGAACATACCGATCGGAATCCTACATAGTCTACTAAGTTACTCAGCATACTCTAGCAGCTATGCGAATGCAGCGCCAAGCATGAATCTCCCATGCCATACCAGCATCCAGCATGAATCTCCCATGCCATACCAGCATCCAGCATGAATCTCTCATGCCGATCACCATCCTCCATGAATCTCTCATGCCATACCACTTTCAAGCCATACCAGCATCCAGTACACAGCACCGCCGCTGTGTGAACGACCCGCATATCTCGTAATCGTTGAATAGTTACAACTATCGTTGGGTAGCCCAGTAGCCGAGATCCGTTGCTGAACGCTAAGATAAGAGTACAGTAAGCAAGGGAGGACGCCACATGCCAGCAACTAATTCTGCCGCTCGACCATCAACCGCCGAGCTATCCGCTAAGCCAGCTGCGGGAGCGCCTCGCCAGTCCGTACCTCGGAGACTGCTGCAGCAATGGGATATACAACTGATGATATGGCCAGCCATTGTGCTCGTCTTCGTATTCTCATACCTCCCGATGTACGGTTCCCTGACGGCCTTCCAGAACTATAATCTGTTCAAGGGCTTCTGGGACAGCCCCTGGGTCGGGACGATGCACTTCGAGATGTTCTTCCAGTCTCCTGAATTCTGGCTCATCATGCGCAATACCATTTGCATATCCTTGCTGAAGCTGCTCATTACCTTCCCGGCACCGATCATGCTCGCTCTTATGCTGAACGAGGTTAGGCACATGTTTTTCAAGCGAATCATTCAGACGATCTCGTACCTGCCGCACTTCCTCTCGTGGGTCATCGTTGCAGGCTTCGTGGGCTCGATGCTGTCGGTAGACAATGGAAGCGTGAACATCCTGCTGCTTAACACGAAGCTGATTGAGGAGCCAATTAACTGGCTGTCTGTTCCTGAATACTTCTGGGCAATCTTGATTAGCGCGAACCTATGGAAGGAGATCGGCTTCGCCTCCATCGTCTATCTTGCTGCGATTGCAGGTATTGACCCGCATCTCTATGAGGCTGCTGCAATGGACGGAGCGACACGCTTCAAGCAGATGTTCCTCATCACGATTCCGTCCATCCTGCCGGTCATCATTATCTTCCTCATCCTGGCGGTGGGCAACATTCTGAATGCAGGCTTCGAGGATCTGCTCCTGCTCGCGAAGAATCCCATCCTCCGGGATGTAGCTGAAGTCATTGATACCCACGTCTATCGGGTAGGCATTCAATCGTCACGGTACTCGTATGCAACAGCAGTAGGGTTGTTCAAGGCTGTCATCTCTATTGTCTTGCTGACCGGGGCGAACGCTATGGCTAGACGATTCGGGCAGAGCCTATGGTAGACCACTATGAAAAGAACGGCAGGGATATGTCATGAAGCTTACGGCACAGGATAAGCTGTTCCATACTGCACTATACGCCTTATTGACCCTGCTAGGGTTCCTGACCCTGTATCCATTCTGGAACTCGGTCGTCCTGTCCTTCAACTCCGGCTACGATACTTCGCTTGGCGGAGTGACCTTCTGGCCGAGAGACTTCACCTTGGACAATTACAGAATTGTATTCTCCGATGCTAGATTAGGAGATTCCTTCCTCATCTCACTCCTTCGAACGGTTGCAGGAACGTTCTTCTCCATACTCCTTACCATGATGCTGGGTTATGGACTGTCGCGCAGAGGGGTCGTCGGGCATAAGGCATATATGCTGTTCTTCCTTATCACGATGTTTTTCCAAGGGGGACTCATTCCATCCTTCCTTATTAATCGCAGTCTAGGGCTGATGGACAGCTTCTGGGTGCTGGTCGTTCCATTCCTCATTAATGTGTGGAATATGATTATCTTCCGGACGTTCTTCCGCGAGCTGCCTGAGGCGCTGGAGGAGTCGGCTAAGATTGACGGCTGCAATCAGTTCGGCATCCTGTTCCGAATTATCGTTCCGGTATCAGGCCCCGTCATCGCGACGCTGTCCCTGTTCACCGCCATCTTCCATTGGAATGACTGGTTCACCGCATCCATCTACATTAACAACCAGACACTTATGCCCGTGCAGAGCCTGTTGCAGCAGATTCTGAATTCGAACCTCTCCAGCGAGCTGCTCCTGCAGGCGACGGGAGGCAACGCTTCGGCGATGGAAGTGTTCGACAAGGCGCAGACGATTACGACGAAGTCTCTGAGCATGGCCATTATGATCGTGACGACGCTGCCTATCATACTCTTGTATCCGTTCCTGCAGCGCTACTTCGTGAAGGGTGTCATGGTCGGGTCGCTGAAGGGCTGATTCAGCCGCTCGAAGGGCTGATCCAGTCCATCAACGAGCAGATTCAGCCACTCGCTCATCTGCTTGAAGCACCTTAGTCAGCCGCTCTTGAGAGCGAGTTCAAGCGCACAGCAGAGATCTCTTGATGTTCGAGCCTACCTAGGCTATAACATAAATACATGGGTTGTTCGAAAGGGGAAAAGAACGTTGAAACCTAGAAAAATGATTAGGCTGACCTTCATGCTTCTTCTCTTAACCAGCTTGTTCATCACGGCCTGCAGCGGGACTAACGAAGGGAACAATAAGCCATCACCTTCCGCAGATCCTAGCCCAGAGGCGACCGCATCGGCAGAGCCAACGACCGACCCTGCCTCCGCCGTATTCCAGCTTGGAAGCGAGCCGCTCGAATTCAGCTTCTACGGCAACTACGACTGGATGGTGACGGAGCCTTGGGGCGTGGATCCAAGCTCGCAGTGGGTGAAGGACAACTTCAAGATTAATGTGACGCCGATACAATCCGGCGGAGCGGCCCAGCAGAAGCTGAATACGATGATCGTCTCCGACACCCTGCCGGATGTCATCATGCTGGACCGCGGAGCAGACTTCGAGAAGCTGCGCGAAGCGGGCAAGCTCGTTGCGCTCGATGATTACCTGGGCAAGTACCCTAACCTGAAGAAGTACGCCGGAGATCAGACGCTTAATCTGCTTCGTTCCAGCGACGGTAAGCTGTACGGCCTTCCGAACTGGTATACATCCAGCCCGAACGGTAACTCCGGCTACTTAATCAACCGCAAGATCTACAAGGAGCTTGGCTCCCCGAAGCTGGAGACGTTCACTGACCTGGAGGCCTACCTGGCTCAGGTGAAGACGAAGTACCCGGATGTCATCCCGCTCGAGACCGACGTGAATGCCGCAGGCATCTACTTGTTCGGCACAGGGATGGAAGAGAACTACTCAGTAACTTACATGAATGAGAAAGCGGTACCACGCGACAATCAATTCACATCGGTATTCCTGGATCCTACATTCAATAGCGCGCTTAAGCTAGGCAGCAAGCTGTTCCGTGACAAGCTGATGACCCAGGATGCGTTCACGCAGAAGAATGACCAAGTGTACGAGAAGCTTAAGAACGGGCGTGTAGCTGTGCTTGCCTCACTGGATGCGCTGAATTCGAAGATTCAAGAAGCGAATAATGCACTCCGCGAGAAAGATCCGGATGCAGGCTACGAAGCGATCTGGCCGCTGCGGACGGACAGTGTGGCGAAGGATAAGGTATTCCCGAACAGCTACGCATCGCAAGGCTGGAACTTCGTAGCTATTACGACGAAGGCGAAGAATCCGGAAGCTATCTTCGCTTACCTGGATTGGATTACGGGTGCTGAAGGGCAGTCTGTTATGAATTTTGGACCGAAGGGCCGCTACTGGGATGAAGTAGATGGAGAAGGTTCACCGATTCCTAATGAGAAGTGGACTTCAACTCCGCAGACGGAGAAGGATAAGGACAAGATGGGAACGTTCAACTGGGTGGGCAACACCTCCTTCGTGGACGGTACGAAGTCGAAGATCGAGATGGCTCTTCCTGAGGGCAAGCGTAACTGGGGGACGGAGCAGCAGGTGAATGTGACGTGGAAGACTTCGCAGAATATGACCTTGTTCACGAACCTCAATCCTTCTCCTGACTCGGAAGAGGGCATTGCGGAGAACGCGGTAAGAACGATCTTCGAGGAATATGTCGCCAAGGCGTTGTTCGCGAAGAGCGATGCGGAGGTTGATAGCATTCTGAAGCAGGCGAATGAAGCGGCGAATGCGCAAGGCTACGAGAAGCTGCTGAAGTTCAAGACCGAACGCTGGCAGGCGAATATCAAGAAGGCTAACGGATCCTAATAAGTCGGCATAGCGAGCGGGGCCATACCATTCAGGCAACCGTTGCCACAGCCATATAAGCTTGGACAATTGAAATAAGGTGAGGGTATACTCTAAGCAGTATACCCTCTTCTATTGTCAGTGTGGGATAGGAGGAGTCTGATCCTGATGCTGTGCTGATCTAACACCGCAATACGAGCATGGGCCGAAGGATCACCTTGAATCGTGAGGGGGATGAAGCGATGTATAAGGTTCTCATTGTAGATGACGAAGTGCTTGATCTGGAAGGGATGAAGGATCTTATCCCTTGGCCGGCCTTCGGTATGGAAGTGGAAGCTGCGGTAATTAGCGGCTTCGAAGCGCTCGAATATATACAGCACCATACCATCGATGTTCTTGTAACCGATATCAAGATGCCCATCATGTCCGGTATTGAGCTGGCGGGAAGGGCGCTGGAGCTCCAGCCTGGCCTTAAGCTAGTGTTCGTCAGCGGCTATGAGGACTTCCAGTATGCGAAGCACGCCATTAAGCTGAATGCATCCGGTTACATCCTGAAGCCGGTTGATGATCCGGAGATTGAGGCGGTGCTTCAAGAGGTTCGAGCGGCGCTTGACCGGGAGGCTGAGCTGCTGAAGCTGGAGAGGAGAGTTAAGGATTCACACTACTCCTCGACTGAGGAGCGGCTGCATGCGTGGCTGTCAGGTGAACTCGAAGCGGAGGCTGTAGCCGCGCTGATCCAAGAGCTGAACCTAGCTCTGAATCCAGCTCTGAACCAGGCGTCGGATCCGGTGCTGGATCAACCAGTGAATCCATCCTTGAACCTGGCACCGAATCCGGTGCTGAACCAACCAGTGAATCCATCCCTGAACCTGGCACCGAACTCTGCGGTGAATTCAGCTCTGAACCCGGCTCTCCATCCAACTCCGAATCCAGCGCTCAACCCAGCTCAAGTCAGTGACGGCTCCAGAGGTCCATACCAGACGGCGCTCATCGAGCTTGACGATATCTCGCTGAAGCTGGAGCGGCAGTCGGCAGAGGAGAAGCATGGGGTCATTCGGCAGTCTTCCCAGCTGCTGATGGACGTCTGCCGAGCGGAGGGCTTGTCTCTGCTATGCAAGTCGGATAAGCATCGGCTAGCTGTCATTGTATCCGGTAAGGAAGAGCAGGACAAGCTGCCCCTCATCCTCAGCCATATGGAGAAGCATGCCCCCCTCACAGTCACTATTGCTCTAGGGGGGGCATCCCATCTGCTGGAGGATATGCCTCATTCCTATGAAGAAGCAGCCGATCTGCTCACGTACAAGATGTTCTGCGGGAAGAATCGCATCCTGACGGCAGCCGATAGCATTCCCTACCAGAGGCAGGATGTCATCGACATTGATGATATGCTTCAGACGATGTTCGTCGCCATGGTGAATTATGATCTGGTGAAGGTAGATGACGGGCTTCAGCAGCTGTACGAGCAGGTGAGAAGTCTAGGCAAGCGCATGACGGTCTATAACGTCACCTTGCATCTGCTGTCCAAGCTGGATTCGTACCTATTCAGCATGAACGAGAATCTGAAGAGCATTCTCGGCATGGAGATTAATCAGCTCGATATGCTATACCACTTCGAGACGGTTCATGATATCCAGTCGTGGCTTAGGCGCAAGCTGTTCGAGATCTCGGAGCTGCTGCAGCTGAAGAAGCTGCGTAAGAATCGCAAGCTGGTTGAAGAGGTAGAAGCTTATGTCCTTCTGCATCTGAACACCAATCTAACACTGCGGGACGTTGCGAACCACTTCTCATTCTCCCCTAATTATCTTGGGCATCTGTTCAAGGAAGAGAAGGAAGAGAACTTCAGCGATTATGTCATTCGCAAGAGGATGGAGCGGGCAGCGACGCTGCTGCAGGATCCGAAGCTGAAGATCTACGAGGTAGCGGACCTGGTCGGCTATAACAGTCTAACCTACTTCAGCCGGCAATTCCGAGAGAAGTTCGGAACAACCCCCGGTGATTACCGGAAGAAGAGCTAGGAAGGAACTTGATGATGGCAGCTCACAATAAGAAGCGATTCATCCCCTATGGATACAAGCTCATGCTCTCCTACTTCCTGTTCGTCATGATTCCAGTCGTCGTGGTCGGCTGGGTATCCTATCATTCCTCCGTTCAGTCCTCCAGAGAGCAGACGAAGCAGAATCTGCAGGGAACCCTTCATCAGATGAAGGACAACCTGGTCTACAAGGCCGAGGAAGCAAGGCGGATCTCCGATCAGCTCTATTATGACAAGCAGCTCCAGTCGTTCCTGAGGCATTATGAGAATGGCTGGTACAGCTTCGAGCGGACGAAGAAGTATCTGATGCCCACCTTCTCCAACGCGGTAGCTGTATTCAGCAAGCCTGCGCTGCTCAAGGTCTACATCGATAACAAGACCATTCCCGAGATCTACAGCGATCAGGATCCGAAGATTGACCCGATTAGCGCGCCTGGTTATCAGATTCTATATATGGATCGCCTAAGGAAGCAGTCCTGGTTCAAGGGGCTTAAGCTGCCTGCAGACAACTATCGAGGAACTTCCTACGAGTGGCTTCAGATTGAGAATGATGTGAACTTCAATAATATCTCTATGGTCAGGAGATTAATGGACTTCGATCGGCAATGTGAGCTAGGCATGACCCGTACCATCATCAAGCTTAGCGATCTGCTGGAAGCGATGGACTATACGAAGATCGGCGATCGAAGCTCCCTATTCATCATGGACAAGCAAGGCCACACGCTGGCCTCATCAAGCGCCGACGGTGCAGGTCAGATTGCCCTGGATTCACTTGATGCCAGCCAGTACCTCCGCATTGAGGAGCGAGTACCTGGTCTTGAGTGGCAGCTAATTGCAATGGTCCCGAATACGCTGCTGGAAGCCAGTGCGAAGCATGTCCTTCGACTGACCATTGGAGTTGCTGCAGTCAGCATGCTGTTCGTGCTGCTCATCTCTATGCTCGTGTCGGGCTACTTCTCCAGGCGGGTCAGGAAGATTGTGTATTCCCTGCACGCATTCAAGGAAGGCGACTTCCACAAGCGAATTGTATTCCAGCAGAATGATGAATTCGCACAGATTGCGGATGCCTTCAACACGATGGGGGAGCACGTGGAGGAGCTGATTAAGGAAGTGTATGTGGCGAATCTGCACAAGAAGGAAGCCGAGCTGAGCTCGCTGCAGGCACAGATTAATCCACATTTTCTATACAACACGCTCTCTTCCATCTCTCGTCTGGCCAAGTTCGGCAAGATTGACCAGCTGCATCAGATGGTGATGGGCCTCGCCAAGTTCTACCGATTAACGCTCAACCAAGGCCGCACCTTAATCTCCGTTCGGGAAGAGCTGGAGCAGGTGGGGGCTTACTTGGATATTCAGGCCATTAAGTTCGGCTACCGGATGCAGGTATTCTATGATATCCAGTCTGCTGTGCTGGGCTATGAGACGGTGAAGCTGATTCTTCAGCCGTTCGTGGAGAATGCGCTGGAGCATGCGCTCTATGGAACGTCTATTAATATTCGCGTGACGGCAGAGCTGGAGGGAGAGAGCATCGTATTCAAGGTAATTGATGACGGGCTGGGGATGAGCCGGGATACGATTGCCCAGATCTTCACCAAGGATGGGGTACGTATTGGATATGGCGTGCGTAACGTCGATGAACGAATCAAGCTTCAATACGGGCAGGAGTTCGGGGTGGAGATCTACAGCCGGCTTGGGATCGGCACTACGGTGAAGATTACAGTCCCCGCCAGACACGGAGGGGTACGGGAGAGCGGCATATTTTCATTGTAGAATGACAACTTCCGTTGATTAAGGTGATAGTCACGGGGCAGATAGGGAGGGCATAATAGGGCTACATCCTAGCGATACATACCGCATTCCTAACCGTCAGGAGGTGAAGATTAGGTTCAGCTGGTATCTTAATCGATAGAGGAGGCAGCTCAATGTACGCAGTTCATCGTAAGCAGACCCAGTTCATTGCAAT
The DNA here is from genome assembly GCF_042653305.1 of Paenibacillus sp. GCM10023252. Taxonomy (NCBI): domain Bacteria; kingdom Bacillati; phylum Bacillota; class Bacilli; order Caryophanales; family Paenibacillaceae; genus Paenibacillus; species Paenibacillus sp. GCM10023252. The sequence continues at coordinate 11,120 of NZ_JBHSHW010000011.1, read as the reverse complement.
CGCTCTCATTCTTACCTTGTTATTCGCCCTTGCCTATGGGCTTGCGGGAGGCAATCAAGTTCAAGCCGCATTCGGTCCTGCAACAAGATATGAAGCAGAGAGTCAGAACCTTGCGAATGCAAGCACAGCTTCAACGAATACAGGCTACTCGGGAACAGGATATGTGACGGGACTAACCTCCGAATGGTCGAAAATCACCTTCGACAAAGGGGTCTCGGACCTGACCGCTGCTAAGCTGGACATTAAGTATGCGAACGGGACAGGCGCGGCCGTTACTCACCTTGCCCTATATATTGGCAGCGGGAAGGTGCAAAATCTGAGCTTCCCGGTTACGGCGAACTGGAATACATGGGGCACTGTGACGGTGAACTTCAATATTCCAGCTGGCTATCAGAACATTATCTTGAAGAGCGAGTCGAATGCAGCTTCTTCAGTGAATGTAGACTACTTCGATCTATCGCTCGACAGCACGCCACCTACGCCGACTCCAACACCGACTCCGACTCCAACACCAACACCGACTGCGACACCTACACCAACGGCAACACCTACGCCGACTGCTACACCGACCCCAACACCAACTGCAACTCCGACTCCTAGCGGGACTCCTGGACCTACTCCTACGCTGCCGCCTGGCGGGGGAAGCGGGAATCTCATAAGGGAAGTATGGACTGGCGTATCCGGTACGGAAGTCACTTCTCTAACCAGTCTGGGCAGCTATCCGAACAGTCCGTCAAGCCTCTCCTATCTGACAAGCTTCGCAGCTCCATCAGACGTTGCGGATAACTATGGCGCACGAGTGAGAGGGTACATCCTAGCCCCGGTTACTGGCACCTATCAATTCTGGATATCCGGTGACGACAGCAATGAGCTGTGGCTGAGCACGAATTCATCGGCATCGAACAAGGTGAAGATTGCTTCCGTCACTGGTTGGACGAACCAGCTGCAGTGGGATAAGTATTCCTCCCAAGCCTCGGCTGGAATAGCTCTGACTGCAGGCAATTACTATTACATTGAAGCGCTGCACAAGGAGAATGATGGTCAGGATAACTTAGCGGTCGCTTGGCAGACACCGGGTGGTTCCCGTGTCATCATTCCGAGCAGTGCTATTACAACTACGCTGCCAACCCCGGTTCCATCACCAGGGGTATTCAGCCAGACGGCACCCGTGAATAATGCGACGAATGTGAGCGTAACGCCTAACTTCACTTGGGGCGCCTCATCCGATGCGGCCAGCTATTCGCTCGTTGTATCAACGAGCAGCTCGTATACGAGCCCCGTTATTAACGCGACGAATATTAGCGGGAACAGCTATTCACCAGCTGCCGCTCTAGCAGCAAGTACGAAGTACTATTGGAAGGTCACCGCGGTGAATGCCAGCGGAACGAAGGTCGCTTCCAATGCTGGGATATCCTTCACTACTGGCGTTGCGCCAACCCCAACACCTACGCCATCCGCAACACCGACTCCAACACCTACACCAACGCCGCCTGGCGGAGTGAACTATTATGTCTCGACGACTGGCAGCAATACAACAGGAACAGGGACTTCCGGCAATCCTTGGCGGACGCTGGCTTATGCAGCAACGCAAGTGGCCCCAAGCCAAGGCCATACGATTAACCTTGCAGCCGGGACCTATGTGGAGACTGTGGCAACGGTCCTTCCGCTAGGGGTGAATATCAAGGGGGCAGGCGAGAGCAGCACTACGATTACGTCGAATGGAGCGATCCCAGCACCCGGCGTGGACCAGAGCTCAGGTGACTGGAAGCTATGGTATGACGGCAGCTTGATTCAGCTTGTATCAGCCGGTTACTCGGGTCCGAATCCGAAGTACGGTGCGCCGCAGGATATGCTGCCATCTGCGAACGGCAACCAGACGCTGAGCGGCTTCACCATCGACGGCAACAACAAGACGATTAAGGCCGGCGTATGGGTAGAGAACCGGAACAATGTGACGATGCATCATGTTACCTTCAAGAATCTTCAGCAGCGCGGAGCTGTATTCGGACGGAGCGACATGTGGTGGTACATTGAGCTGCCAGCTGCCTATTGGATGAAGAATACGAAGATCTACGACTGTACCTTCATTAATTCCGGCACAGATGTGAGCGGAGAGACGTTAGGCAACCTCAACATTGCAGGGCTTGACGGTGCGGATATCTATAACATCAATATTACAGATACCGCAGGCTACGGCATCAAGTTCATCTTCGTCGGCCATTACAAGAATGTGAAGATTCACGATGTCACGATGTCCCTCAGCGAGAATGATCCTACTTGGGGAGAGCGTATTGCCATCGAGCTGTGGAACATTAGCAGCGGCAATGAGATCTACAATATTGTGTGCAACACTTGGCTGTCCATCGTCAATCATCAAGGTCTGTATGATGATACGCCTGCCGGCACAGACAATCTATGGATTCATCATGTCCGCATGGTAGACAATGACGGCAACAGCAGCAAGGAAGCTATTGAAGTAGCGGCTCCTAATATGACGGTGTCCGACAGCTACTTCAAGGACAAAGGCTTCTACATGGCCGTGTGGATGGAAGGGAAGCAGAATATAACGATTCGGAACAATATTTTCTACAACACGCATGCTCCGGTCTATGGGTGGAACAATGGCGCCGGCGTCTTCGTTCCGGATACGGTCACGAACCTGAATATCTACAACAATGTGTTCGACTACTTCGGTGTACCTATCTACCTGAAGGGATCTGTCAGCAACGTGAATATTAAGAACAACGCGTTCCTGAACACCGTTAAGGATTCCAATGATATTGAGGGTACGGCGAGCAATCTGTCGATAACGAACAACCTGAAGTACAACACGGACAATCAGGCGCTGCGTGTGAATGGCAGCTTCGTCACGACGGGCAATAACGTGATTGGTCTGCCGGGCTTCAAGAACACCGGCAACCGGTGGGACACGTACTACCAGCCTGCATCAGCGAGCAGCTTCGTCGTAGGCAAGGGCGTGAACGTGGGTCTTCCGTACAACGGCAGCGCTCCAGAGATCGGGCGTTGGGAGTATTAGCAGCTCGCTTGCGCATGTTCCTTGACTAACGCTATTGCCGCGTCGATTGTTGTTCCGATGAGCTGCACGGCTGCGAAGCGCCGATGCGATGTACCGATGAGGGGCGCGGCTTGTTAGAATGAGAAGCACCGATGCGAAGCGCGGCTTGTTCGAATGAGGTGCACCGATGCGAAGCACGGCTGTTAGAATGAGATGCACCGCGATGTCTAGCGGAACTGACAGCCTCTATTTCGTCATTTTTGGCATCATTTCTGATGCTAACGGAACTAGAAGCCTTTATTTGTCCGATTGTGGGGGGAATGCCCACCTAGAGAAGCATATAAGAGCGTTCAGTTCCGTTAGCTTCTGCAACAAGCCGTTTTCACTCGAGATAAGGTCTGTGAGTTCCGTTACGGCTCACGCGGCAAGCTAATAAGCGTTGATTATGAGTAAAGTTCCATCTATTCGCTTCCAGAAATCCTTCGGCATGATCATTTAAGTACGAGAGCCTCCATAGGTCCTAGACCTATGGAGGCTCCTTGTTATGGACGGAAAAAAGGACGCCAGTTCAAGTGGGCACGCTGCAGATATGCTGCGAGAGTCTGTAGACACGTTGGAGACACGTTGCAGACAGTCTGTAGACACACTTCAGAAACGCTTCAGACTCAGTGCAGACTCGTGGCAGCCGTATACCTGACTCATCTCTTAGATCCATTCATTCAATCGTTGAATAATGCCATATATCAGTGATTAGGTTAGTGTTCACTGCCCTGTCTGCCGCGGTATGCTTGTCATAATATCAAGCGCTTACATAGCGAGTGGAGGGTTGTCCATGTCCATAGGATTGCGATTACCGCGGAAGAGATTGAAGAGAGGAATTCATCTCCTCCTTGTCGTGCAGATGATACTGAGCTCTATTAGCTTGGGATGGCTAGGAGGCGGCACAGTCATGGCTGAGCCAGCCCAAGCGGCAGTCGCTGCAACTGCAGTGGAGCCAGCACCAACGCAGCCGAGTGCGGCAGCTGCAGCAGAAGTGGAGCCAGCACCAACGCAGCCGAGTGCGGCAGCTGCAGCAGAAGTGGAGCCACCCGGAGATGCGCTAGCAGGGACAGGCTCGTCGGCATCAGCGCCAGCCGAACGAACAGCCGCCGCCGCAGGTGTCACTGAGCTGTTCGTAGCCACAACAGGCAGTGATACGACGGGAGACGGCAGCATGGATCGCCCCTATGCCACCGTGCAGAAGGCGAAGGAGGTCGTCCGCGAGCTAACTAGCGCCATGACTTCGGATATAACCGTACAGCTCCGCGGGGGCAAGTACTACCAGGATAGCAGGCTGAGCTGGAATGAGGAGGACTCCGGCAGGAACGGCCATCAAGTTATCTACAAGAGCTACGTGGGGGAGACGGCCGAGATTGTAGGGGGCAAGCCAATTACAGGATGGACGCTGGACTCTGGCACGGGCTCGAACGCAATCTACCGTGCAGATGTTGGTACCGGAGCGGCTCCGTTCTATACCTTATTCGAGAATGGAGTCCGTGCGGTCATGGCTAGGACACCGAATGCCGGCTATCTGCACGCTCAGGCGTCAACCTCCAAGGCCACTCAGATCACCTACCAGGAAGGCGAGCTTCCGGAAGGAGCGGAGGCAGACTATACGAACGCACAAGTATTCGACTGGCCGGGAGATGAAGCTTGGTGGAACTGGTCATCTGAGACGAGAGCTGTCCTTGGGCTGGACCCGGGCACGAATACCATCACGCTGGAGCAGGGAGGACTTGCATCGGGCTGGCAGGTGCAGACCGGAGCTCGCTATTATGTGCAAGGAGCGAAGGTGCTGCTCGACGAACCGGGCGAATTCTACCTGGATGAGCAAGCCGGACAGCTCTACTACTGGCCGAGGCATGCTGATATTGATCAGCAGGAGATTGTTGCATCTGCAGACGAGCGGCTAATTGAGCTAAGAGGCTCCGCAGAGAGCAGCCCTGTCCACGATATCGTGTTCGAAGGCCTCCTGATTCGAGGATCAGACTTCTCCAAGAATAGCTCACCGACGAAGAATGAACCGACCGAAGGACTCATCTATCTTGAAAATGCGAACCAAATCGAGCTCCGCGGCAATCGCATCCTCGGTGCCGGCCATGCGGGAATCATGCTGTTCCATGCCGCCCAGCACAATCGGATAGAAGGGAACTGGATTGAAGACTCTGGCACGTTCGGAATTGGTCTGTTCGGTTGGGCGCTAGGGGAAGGGGGATACTCTTCGGCCGCCGAGTCTTACGTGAACAAGTTCAATACGATTACCAACAACTATATTCATCACTTCGGCCGGCTGCTCGGACATGGCTCCGGGATTCAGCTCTTCATGAGCGGGGATAACGACATCTCGCACAACGAGATCTCTAAGGGACCCCGTTACGGCATCTCGATTAAGGGGGCGAACGGAGCTTGGTTCTATGGTCAGACCAAGTACGGAGCAGAGGTGACGGAAGCTAACTTCGAGAGCTACAATCACAGCCGGAACAATCGAATTGCGTTCAATGATATTAGTGACGTTATGAAGGACACGGCAGACGGCGGCGCATTCGAGAGCTGGTGTCCCGGCACGGGCAACCTCATCGACAACAACCGGATTCACGACATTTACAATCTGCTTGGAGATAAGATTATGGGCATCTATCTCGATGACAATAGCAGCCACTTCAAGGTTACGAACAATATTATCTACGGGATTCACAGCGTAGAGGTATGGCCGATGACGATCAAGGGGACGAACAACGAGGTATCCAACAATATCATTGCCGATTCGGACGGAGTCGTGGATATTTATACGGGCGATCTGTCTAAGGAGTTGATTTTCACCCGTAATATTATGTATCGTCCGCGTCCGAAGAGCTATAACGTCTACTTCAGCTATCAATGGAGTCTGGACAAAATCGCGCAATCCGATTACAACCTGATCTATCATCAAGGGGGAGGGACGACCTTCCGAACGGATCGGTTCTTGGACGCTGCGGAGTGGAAGGCGCTGTCTGGCGGCAAGTACGACCAACATTCGTTAATCGGTGCAGATCCTATGTTCCAGAATGCGGAGCAGCATGATTATACACTGAAGGCTGGCTCGCCGGCGCTGCAGCTTGGCTTCGTCAACATTAATCAGAGCGATATTGGTCTCCTGGACAGCTTCCCCTGGGACGTTCCTGAGCCTGACTATCCCGCTATTCCAGAAGAGCCGGCCACGCCGGGCAAGGTCGTCCTGCAAGCGGAGCAATATAGAACGGGAAGCTCCGTCTATATTGCGGATCTTCATGAGGATACAGCAGGGAATGGGGCCGTGGGCAACTTCGAAGGCGGAGACTATCTCATGTTCCCGCAGGTGACGATTGAGGAAGGGTTGAATACGTTCACGGTCAAGTATGCCGTAGCCTCGCCGTATCACAATCAGACGATTCAGCTGCGCCAGGGGAGCATCGACGGACCTGTGCTTGCTGAAGTGTTAACTGAGAACACGGGCGGTTGGGATCGTTACAGGGAGACATCGGCTCCGCTTGCGACGGCAAGAAGCAATGGCGTACATGACCTCTATATCGTCGGAGTCGGCGGCGACGGGATCGGCAACTTGGACAGCTTCACCTTATCCAGCGGAGGAAGCGCGGCGGATAATCTGCTGGCAGGCGGCGGCTTCGAAGAGAAGCTGAGCCATTGGGAAGAGATTGTATATAACGTCCGTAATAAGAGCCTGACGGCCGACAAGAAGCAGGGCAGCTATGGGTATAGCCTAACCTTGGAGGCTAAGGGCGGCCTGTCGCTCGCTAATCGCTCCGCCAGCGAGTTAGCCCAAGGCTTGTATAGCGCGGGTGTATGGGCGAAGAGCTCTGGAAGCTGGGAGACGCTTAAGCTGCAGGTGTACAAAGCAGACCGTCTGCTGGGGGAGATCCCGCTTCAGCCGGCTGACGGCTCCCCTAATGATCGTACGAAGTGGAACTATTATCGTGTGGAGAGCTTGGAAGCAGCGGAGGGTGCCGAGCTTACCGTTAAGGTAACAGGGCAGGCAGGAGATACGGAGGCCGGAGTGCTCCAGCTCGATGAGGTCTCCCTCACTCGCACTGGTGACTGGGATGGCGGAGGAGAAGGGCCTCCTCAGCAGCCGGCTAACCTGCTCCTTAACCCCGGTCTGGAAGGGAACAACGGCACAGGAGAATGGACACCATGGGCGATTGAGAGTGCTGCTCCCTACAACGTCGGATGGGCAGATGGGACCGATGGCAAGCATTCCGGGAATTACGGCCATACCCATTGGAGCCCGGGCCCTTGGGCTGTGAAGTATGCTCAATCTATTGACCAAGCGGGGGTGGGTCTATACCGCGCAGGCGTATGGGCGAGAACCGGGGACGCCGAGTGGAATGGGAGCTTGAAGCTTAAGGTGTATCAGGATGGACAGCTGCTAGGGGAATCGGCTGCTATTGAAGGCGGGAACTATACACAGTACCTCATGGAAGATATCCCAGTTAAGGGAGATGCCCCGCTGACCGTCATTCTAGAGGGAGCATCGGCGACCTCAGGCTGGCTGTCCGTGGATGACTTCGAGCTGGTCAGGACCGGCGATGCGGTACCAAGCATACCCGTACCGCAGAGTCTGTTAGCGAACGGCGGCTTCGAGTCAGGGACCTCTGCATGGGAGGAAGTGAAGAGTCCGTCCATCTATGCCTTCCAGAGCATGAATGCTGGCGAATATTATGGCGGAGCAGCAGCAAGAGGCTACTGGATGAACGGCGGGGCAGATGGAGAAGTACGGCTTAGCCAGCAGGTAAGCGATGTACATGGCGGGAATTACAGGCTCGAAGGCTGGAGCAGACGTGAGACCTTCGCGCAGGAGTTCGAAGAGGCAAGGCTTCAATTGCTCGCAGGAGGTGTAGAGCTCGGGAGTGCGCCGCTTCCATATGGAGGAGCATGGGCTAAGACGACGATTGAGAACCTTGTCATTCCGGACGGGGAGGATGTCACCGTGGTCATTACCTTCAAGGTGCCTGGCGGCAATGCCTATGTTACTCTCGATGATGTCGTGCTGATCTCCGAAGATGGGGTTCCTACTCCTCCATCTATGACTCTGGAAGCAGAGGGGTACTCGTCTCAGCAAGGCTTGAAGACGGCTGGCAGTCTAGTGGAGGATTGGGATAGCGGAGATTGGCTCAGCTACGAGAATCAATTCTTGTATGCGGGGTACCCTGCTGTCACTCTCTTCTATAGCAATAGCAGTGAGGCTGCTGGCGCGGTCATAGAGATCAGGGCAGATAACCCCGTCAGCGGTACTTATCTCGGGGGCTTCACCGCACAGTACACCGGCGGAGATGGGGTGGTCGGGCAGACGACCATTCCGCTGCGACCGCTGGACGGCCAGCATACGCTGTACGTGGTCATGAAGCACGGCGACCACTCATTCCGCTTGGACCGGATGACGCTCACCACGGATAATCTCGATCGGAATGTGCTGGTCAATCCAAGCTTCGAGGAGGGGGATGCGGGCTGGAGCTTCACGGGGAGCGTGGCCGGTTGGAGCGACTCTGCTCCTGATGCGGTGTACCTGGGAAGCGCTGCCCGCAACCACTGGATGTCAGCGCCTGGTACGGTGAAGCTGGAGCAGCAAGTAGACGATATGGACGCAGGGTGGTATAAGGCTAGCGTGTGGGTTCGGGGAGGAGAGGGGTGGTCAGCCTCTTCCATCTCGGTATATAGCGGAGACCGGCTGCTGACGCAAGCGGCAACCGATCAATTAACATCGGAATATCAGCAGCTAACGGCTTTGGTTCATCATGTGGAGAGCGGGCCGGTCAGGGTTATTTTCACAGGGGTTGCTGAGTCTGGCAATACGTATCTAACGGTAGATCAATTCGAGCTCATCCGATTATCGGAGGATGCAGGGCTTGCCGGACTAACGGTAGGAAGTGTGAAAATCCCAGCTATTGCGGCCATGGGGGAAGTCCATATCTATGTGTCTGACTCGGTTGCAGAGCTTCCACTAACCATTCATCCTGCTGACTCTCGTGTACGAGTTAAGCTGGACGACACCATGCTGACCGGGGGAGCCGCGTATCCCCTTGCACTCGCTGCTGGACATAATCGTCATACGATTACGTTGCTTGCTGAAGCTGGCAATCTGAGCACGTATGATGTGAACTTCATTCGTCAGACGATGGAGACATTCCCTGTCCCTACCCCGTCCACGGGTGGCGACAGTACGCTTCCTTCAGAGGACGCTCTCCTGCCGAATCAGCAATGGCTGGCCAGGGAGGGTGACTCGCCCGGTCCGGAAGTGAAGGTTAAGCTTGGGCCAGGCAAGCAGGAGCTGCTCATTCCTTGGCCTCTGAATGAGCAGGTGCTGGATCGCAAGCTCGTCGTTGTGAGCGATGGGGGCCGAGTTGAGTTGGCTATACCGCCGCAGGTATTGGCATCGCTGATGGACTTAGAGCTGGAGCAAGGAAATTCGCATGTCTTAAGGGTTAAGGTGACGCAGAAGGAAGGACAAGGAGAAGGACAAGGGAAGGGGAAAGGGAATAGCTTAAGTGGGATAGAGGCTGAGTTGGAGATTAGCATGGGGAGTAGGGCTGGAGATGGGCAGCGGCTCACCTTAAGCGAGTTCCCGGTGCCTGTCATCGTAACGTTCGCTTATGATGCGGATACGGTGGATGAGGAGCTGCTCGGCGTATACAGAATTCGTGGAGGGCAAGGAGGAAGTGGGACGGCTCAGCCGCGTCAACCTAGCTACCAAGGAGGCGAGCTTGATTCGGCCGCTAGCACGATTGCGATTGGCTTGACAGAGTTAGGCACCTTCCGACTGCTGGCCTATGAAGTGAATTATTCCGACGTTCCATCCAAGCATTATGCTCATCGAGCGATTCAAGTTCTCTCGGCGCGCCATATTGTGAAGGGAGTGACTGTGGCAGCTGAGTCCAAGACGGTAGAGTCTGGTACGGCAGAGTCCAAAAAGTCATTCTTCCCTGGGCGTAAGACATCACGAGCAGAGTTCGCGGCGATGATTAGCCGAATGCTGAAGCTGAAGCCATCGGGAGATGCCCTCCCGTTCACTGACATACCGGTAGACAGCTGGTACAGGGATGCGGTGCAAGCGGCTTATGAGGCGGGCATTGTTCAAGGGAAGGATACTGCTAGGTATGACCCGAATGCAGAAGTATCCCGTCAGGAGATGGCGGTCATGTTGCATCGAGCGTATTCATTCCTTAGTGGGGAGAGTGAGGACGGCAACACGATTGCTGAAGAAGGGTGGCTCCCATACAAGGATGATACAGAGCTGGCCGAGTGGGCCAAGGAAGCAGTAGCTGTGCTTCAGCAGCTAGGAATCATGCGGGGAGTTGGAGGGGGCAAGTTCGCTCCTGCTGCATCTGCGACGCGAGCTCAGACCGCTCAGGCTCTCTACCTGCTGTTAAGTGTCATGCAGCAGCAAGGGGGTAAGCAGTAAGCAGCAGAGTCAGAGCCACCAGCAGAAGCACTAACATAAGAACTGGACATAAGAACTAGACATAAACACTAACATAAGAACTAGACATAAGCACTAGAATCAGCACTAGCATAGCCACAGCCACCAGCAGATGCACTAGCAGGATGGATGACCTATAGTAGAGTGGTAATTGGGAAGTAAGGCCTTAATTGCTAGGCAATAAGCCGAGATTAACATGATGGTATGATGCTGTGTTCAACAGGAAGCCTCCTAACCCACGCACGGCGTGAGCAGGGAGGCTTCAATTGTATATAGAGCTGACACTATTTAGCGGCAAGATTGTTGCAGCTATCAGAGCTATGTCTATCTAGGGCTAGCTCATTGCAATTGACCAGTAGATCGTTTCATAGCTTCCGCAACTACTAGACTTGCCTTCCAAGATGAATGGGATGTTGCGATCAATGCCTGTAACGGAACTCACGGCCTTTATTCGGTTAATATCAGCATCGTTTCCGAAGCTAACGGAACTAGGAGCCTTTATTTGGTCAATTATAAGACAATAATCCACTCTGCGGAGCACATAAGGTCGTTCAGTTCCGTCCCTCGTATTTAAGGGGCTTTCTCACGAATGCTCACTCATTCGCAGGATTTCAT